>NZ_FR902014.1:14319-24778 GCF_000437815.1 Acidaminococcus sp. CAG:542 | reverse complement strand
CGGGACGGGTTTGCCTGCGGCGAAACCCCTACATCGTTGGGGTCAGAGATTCGTACATCTGGCGAGCCGCCGGTTGTGCGGCCTCTACGGGTCCATGCTCTGCACTCTTCACTTTCGGACATGAATGAATAACGATACTGTGATGAAGGATTTACCGAGAACTTGTTGACACATACCGGCCCGACTCTCCCCTTGAACAAATTCCCCCAATCTGCTATACTTGTAACGATCGAGGGGGAGCGCCCTGGATCGGTATTCATTTTACAGCGAGGGAGCCCGTGTGCCGGGTTGAGAGGGTACCACAGTACCGACCGTCAGGATTGGCTTTTGCCATCTTTTTTGGCGCTGTGGAATGGATACGGCAATGGAATCGATTCCACTCCCGAAGGATCGGCAGACCGGTCCAGTAAGGAGTGGAGTTTTTTTATGGAAAGCAAACAGCAAAAAGTCCTGCGCCTGGTGTTTTTGTCCATGATGATCGGTCTGGGGGTTGTGATTTCCCCCATTCTCCGGGTGGAAGGCATGTGCCCCATGGCCCATCTGATCAACATTACCTGTTCGGTGATGCTGGGGCCCTGGTATTCTCTCCTGTGTGCCACTCTCATCGGCATCATCCGGATGACGGTGATGGGGATCCCGCCTCTGGCCCTGACCGGGGCGGTGTTCGGGGCTGCCCTTTCAGGGATCTTCTACCGGGCCAGCGGGGGCAAGATCATTGCCGCCTGCCTGGGTGAAGTGATCGGCACCGGGATCATCGGGGCCATGGTGTCCTATCCTGTAATGGAAATCCTCATGGGCCGCACTGGCCTTTCCTGGATGTTCTACGTGCCCAGCTTCATTGCCGGCACCCTGATCGGCGGTTCCATTGCCTTCGGGCTGCTCACCATTCTGTCCCGGAACGGGACCCTGTTGGAATTCCAGAGAAAATTGGGAGTGAATATCTATGACCGGGGAAGTCATCAGCAAGCTGCCCGGAACCTTTATGGACATCATGTCCAGGGTGCGGGAAAATGAACCGCTGATCCACTGCATGACCCATGCCATCACCATGAATGACAGCGCCAACGCCATCCTGGCTGTGGGGGGAAGTCCCACCATGGCCTCCCACCCTCAGGAGGTGGAAGAGATCGTGGAGGCGGCAGATTCCCTGGTGGTGAATCTGGGGAACATCAATGAGGAACGGCTGGAAGCCATGAAAATCGCCGGGGAAAAGGCCCATGAAAAAGGCATCCCCATCCTGCTGGATGCCGTAGGGGTAGCCTGCAGCACCCTTCGGCTGGTGTACGCCCAGCAGTTCATCGAACACAACCGGCCCGGGATCATCAAGGGGAACAGTTCGGAAATCCGGACCCTCTGCGGCCTTTCCGCCCATGCCCACGGAGTGGATGCCGGGGCGGCGGATGCGGTGACCAGGGAAAACTTCGCCGCAGATGCCCGTGCCTTCGGCCAGTATGCCCGGCAGCACGGAGCGGTACTCCTGGTCACCGGGGCAGTGGACCTGGTGACGGACGGAGAGACCGCCTTCGGCATTGCCAACGGGACGCCCCTTCTGGGCCGTCTCACCGGCACCGGCTGCATGGTGGGGGCCCTGGCAGGTACCTGGCACGCCTGTGGATCCTCCCTGGCCGCCGCGGCCCTGGGCACAGCGGTCCTGGGTATTGCCGGGGAAGAAGCCGCCAAGGATTGTCCTGGGCTGGGCACCTTCCACATCCGTCTGCTGGATGCCCTGTCCAACCTGACCGGGGAGCAGGTGGCGGAGAAAGTGAAGATGGCAGAGACCGTTGGGTAAGCCTCGGTCTCTTTTTTTGTCCCTGTAAAACGGACAGGATTCCATCTTTTCTATGGAACTCTTCACAAATTCTTTTCTCTGCTATAAAATAATGGAAAATACAGTAAACACAAAAAATTCAGACTAGACAGACAACTTTTTATCCCTTATAATGGGGTCGACAATATTCTGCTTCGAGGTGATCCCATGGCAAAAGAAAAGAAATCTCTCATGAACCGCCTGATCGACATCATCGAAAAAGGCGGCAACAAACTGCCCCATCCCTTTATCCTGTTTGGTATCCTTCTGGTGGCAGTCCTTATTTTATCCTTTGTTTTCAGTCAGCTGGGGACCAGCATCACCTACTACAGCGCTTCCAAAACCGCTGGAGCTGCGGGGAAGGAAGTGACCGTAAAAGTGGTCAATCTTCTTTCAGCGGACAATTTCCGGTATCTGATTACCAAGTATCCGGATATCTATGTGGGGTACACACCGCTGAAACTGACACTGATCATGATGGCCACCACGGCTTTCATCGACAAGACCGGTTTCTTTGAAAGCCTGATGAAAAAATACCTGCTGAAGGCTCCCAAATCCCTGATTACCTTTGCGGTGGCTTTTATGGCGGTGAACGCCAACCTGATGAGCGACGCCGGGACGTATTTCTCCCTGGCCATCGGGGGCGTAATCTTCCACGCCATGGGACGGAACCCCCTGATCGGGGTGATCCTGGGCTATGCGGGCTGCAGCGGGGGCTTTACCGCCAACCTGTTCCTGGCCGGCACGGATGCCCTGCTGGCCGGGATCACGGAAAACATCGTGGAACAAATGGGCCTGCCGGTGGCCATCAACCCGGCCATCAACTATTTCTTCATGGCGTCCGCCACCTTCTTCCTGGCCATTACCCTGACCTTGTTTACCGAGAAGGTTGTGTGTAAAATGGTAGGGGACGGGGAAGGCATCGTGGACCGGTCCCTTCTGGAACAGTACAAACCTTCTCCAGAACAGGAAAAAGGCCTTCGATGGGCCGGGTACGGCTTCCTGTTCTTTGTGGCGGTGATGGCCCTTCTAACCGTTCCTTCCGGTGCCATCCTCCGGAATCCCCAGGGAGGCTTCCTGCCCAAATCTCCTCTGTTCCAGGGGATTACCATGATCATCGCCTTCCTGTTTGTGAGCACCGGCATGCCCTATGCCTTTGCCACCGGACAGATCAAGAAAGGACGGGACCTGGCGGGCATCCTGAACGCCGGGCTGAAAACCGCCATTCCTCTCATGACCACCACTTTTATGGCCTGTGTGTTCATCGACATGGTGAACAAGTCCAACATCTTCAAGATTGTGGCCATTGCCGGGGCGGAAGTGCTGAAAGGGGCCGACGTAGGGGTGCTGCCCCTGTGTCTGATGGTGATCTTTGTCACCACCCTGGTGAACCCCTTCATGACCAGCGGTTCTTCCAAATGGCTGCTGATCGCTCCCATGGTGGTGCCCATGTTTGCCATCCTCCACGTGCATCCGGCCTATGCCCAGCTGGCCTACCGGATCGGGGATTCCTGCACCAACATCTGTTCCCCGCTGCACTCGGCTCTGCCGGTGATCATCGGGCTCCTGGAAGAATACCAGAGTGAAGGGCTGATTCCCCTGCGTCCGGGAGAAACGGAACAGAGGGACATCGGTATGGGGACCATCTTCTCCCTGACCATTCCCTATTCCATGGTGCTCCTGGCCACCATGACCACCATGTTTATCGTCTGGATGGTCCTGGGCCTGCCCATCGGGCCGGGGGTGACGCTGTATATCTGAGTGAAGAGGGATGAGTAAAGAGTGAAGAGTCCTGCTGGGAAGGGGACCCGTCCGAAGGACGGTGGATGGGTTTCCCCGGAGGGACAACGACCAACGATGAACGATACCAAGGAGGCAAATAATATGCTGATCCGCAATGCCAATCTGTTGAACCCCGGTACGGAACGGGGAATCTATGACATCCTGATCCGGGAGGGGAAAATCGCCCAGATCGCTCCCCACATCGACGCCGAAGAAGAGGTGGAAGTGGATGTCCAGGAAATGTATGTGACGCCCGGCCTGGTGGACGCCCATACCCATCTGGGGCTGAAGGCGGATTCCCAGGGGGAATTCTATTCCGACCACAACGAAAAAAAGAGCATCCTGTCCCCGGAAATGCGGGCCATCGATGCCATCAATCCCCAGAGTGTGAACTTTAAAGAAGCCCGGGAAGCAGGGATCACCACCTGCGCCAGCGGCCCCGGGTCCCTGAACGTGATCGGCGGCCAGTACGCCTGTATCAAGACGGTGGGGAACGTAATCGATGACATGGTGCTGGATCCCTATTTCGCCATGAAATGCGCCTTGGGAGAAAACCCCAAGAAAGGCTACGAAACCACCCGGATGGGGATTGCCGCCACCCTGCGGAATTTCCTGTTCCAGGCCAAGGCTTATGCAGAAGACCCCAACCACAAATTCGACATGAAACTGGAACCTATGATCCCGGTGATCCGGGGCGAAAAGGCCCTGAAGATCCACTGCCATGAAGCCATCGACATTGTGACGGCTGTGCGGATCTGCGATGAATTCCATCTGAAATTCACCCTGGACCATGTGACCTGCGGAGCCGAGGTGCTGGACTTCCTCCGGAAACGGCCGGAGATCCCCCTGCTGCTGGGACCCACCCTGGGACACCGGGGCAAGGTGGAGCTCCACGGAAAGAGCTTTGAAAACGTGGTGAAACTGGCGGAAGGCCGGGACGTGTGTCTGATCACCGACGCGCCGGTGATTCCCCTGGAATACCTGCCTGTATGCGCCGGCCTGGCCATTGCCAAAGGGATGCCTTATGAACGGGCCCTGGAAGCGGTTACCATCAACCCGGCAAGAGTCATGGGGGTGGAAGACCGGGTAGGGAACCTGGCCCCCGGTAAAGACGCGGACCTGGTGATCTGGAAGGACAAACCCTTCGTGGTGATCCAGGATCCGGTAGCGGTATTCATTGACGGGAAAAGGGTGTGAAAAAGGGGGCTGCTGCGCATGCAGCAGCCCCTTTGCTATTCTTCCAATATCTTCCGGAACACATGATGGTCTTTCAGGGCGGCCCGGCCCAGGCCTATGAGATCGGCCTGACCGGTGGCCAGGAAGTGTTCTGCCTGATCTCCTGTGACGATGCCTCCGGTAAGGAGCACCGGGATCCGGGCCGTTTCTTTGGCGGCCTGGGACAGTTCTGCAAAATAACCGGGTTCCGGGTGGCCGGGACGGAAAAAGATGCACAGGCCGCCGGACAGGCTGATGCCGTCCAGGCCTTCCTGCTGCAGCAGTTCCACAGCCTGGGGCAGTTCTTCCGGCCGGGAGCCGCCTTCCATGTAGTCCCCGCCTCCCAACCGCAGGGTCACCGCAAAATCAGCCGGGACGGCGGCCCGTACAGCCTGGATCACTTCCCGGAGATAACGGGTACGGCCTTCCAGGGTGCTGCCGGTATAGGCATCCGTCCGTTTGTTGGTAAGGGGAGAATAGAACTGGTTCAGCAGGTACCCGTGGGCAGCGTGGATCTCCACTCCGTCGTAGCCGGCTTCCCGGGCTCTGAGGGCGGCCGCGGCAAAGGCGTCCCGCACCCGGACCAGGTCTTTTTCCCCCATGGGACGGGGCAGTTCCGGCTGGCCGTAGGCGGAAGCGGTCCGGGCCGGGTTCAGGACGGCACTGGGCCCCAGAGGCTCCTGTCCTGTCAGGGCCTTATGGGCTGCACTGCCTGCATGGCTCAGCTGGGCCAGGATGGGGACATGGTGCTGGTGGACGGCGGCGGTGATCCGTTTCAACCCGTCCAGATCTGCCCTTTCATCAAAGGCAATTTGATGGACACTGGCCCGGCCTTCCGGAGCAACGAAGCAGTGTTCCTGGATGATCAGGGCTGGCCCGCTCTGGGCCATATCTCCATAATAATCCACAAGGGCCTGTGTCACCTGGCCCTTGTCCGATTTTTCCGTAGCCATGGGAGGCAGCACCAGACGGTTCTTCAGGGTCAGGGAACCCAGGGAGATGGGCTGGTGGAGCAGGGGATGGTTCATGAGAAAATCCCTCCTGTAATCGTTTTGTATACATTTGGCATTATACAAGAGAATCAGGGGAAAAGCAAGGCGGGTGTAAAAGTCGGTAAGATTGCATTCCTCCGGTTAGCTTGCTACAATAAATAAGAAGAAGACAGGAAAGGGGACAGAACAATGCCTTGTACCACATTATTAGTAGGAAAGAATGCAACCGTTGACGGATCCACCATGATGGCCCGGAACGAGGATTCTCCTTCCGGACAGTTTACCGCCAAGAAGTTCATCGTGGTCCGGCCGGAGGACCAGCCCCGGCACTACAAAAGCGTGATTTCCCAAGTGGAAATCGACCTCCCGGACAATCCTCTGCGCTATACGGCCATGCCCAATGCCCAGGCCACGGAAGGGATCTGGGGAGAGGCGGGGATCAACGCCGCCAATGTGGCCATGACGGAAACGGAAACCATCACCTCCAATCCCCGGGTATTGGGGGCGGATCCTCTGGTGCCGGGAGGCATTGGCGAAGAGGACCTGCTGACCCTGGTGCTGCCCTATATCCGGTCTGCCCGGGAAGGGGTGCTGCGGCTGGGGAGCCTGCTGGAACAGTACGGCACTTATGAGATGAACGGCATCGGGTTCCAGGATGTGAATGAAATCTGGTGGCTGGAAAGCATCGGGGGCCATCACTGGATTGCCAAACGGGTGCCTGACGACGAGGCGGTGGTCATGCCCAACCAGCAGGGCATCGATTTCCTGGACCTGGCGGACGCCCTGGACCAGGGAAAGGACAACCTGTGCTCCCGGGATCTGGCGGAATTCATTGAAGACAACCACCTGGATCTGACCCTTGCGGAAGACCGGGAAGGGCCGGTGGCGGAAGATACGGCCTTTGACTGCCGGTCCGCCTTTGGCAGCCACGATGATGCGGACCATACCTACAACACACCCCGGGCCTGGTACATGCTCCGGTGCCTGACTCCCTTCAGTGTCCAGTGGGAAGGACCGGAAGCGCCGTTCCATCCGGAAGACGACGATCTGCCCTGGTCCGTGGAACCGGACCGGAAGGTGACCGTGGAAGACGTGAAATACATCCTCAGCAGTCACTACCAGGGGACTCCCTACGATCCTTACGGCCACAAAGGGGACGGGAGCCTTCGGGGGAAATACCGTCCCATCGGCATCAACCGGACCAACTTCCTGGCTCTCACCCAGCTGCGGCCGGACCTGCCGGAAAACCGGCGGGCCGTGGAATGGATCGCCGAAGGATGCAATGTGTTCAATGCCTTTGTGCCTTTCTACACCAATGTGGACAAGACCCCGGACTATCTGGCGGTTACGGGAGAAGAACCGGATTCCAATCAGTTCTATTGGGCTAACCGACTGATCGGGGCCCTGGCCGATGCTCATTTCGGCGCCTGCGCCAATCTGATCGAGCGTTACCAGAACAAAGTGGCCGCCCGGGCCCATGCCCTGCTGAAGGAAGGAGACCGGGGAGAAGCCGGAGAGAATGTAAGCCGGTATCTGGAAGCCCGGAACGAAACCATGGCCGCCATGGCCAGAGAAGAGACCAAGAAAGTCCTGGGCCAGGTCCTTTACGCCGCCAGCAACGGAATGAAGAACGGATTTGCCCGGTCGGATGCGTGAGCCCCGGCCTGCGACCGGGGGGGTGAATTCTTTCACCCCCTTTTTTATGTTATAATAATCCCAACAAGACTATTGGAGGAATCGTTATGTCAGCGGACCAACTGCCCCACAATCATGGAGAAAATATCAACTACATCCTGAAAGATCTGCCGGAAAATGCCAATTTTTCTGCGGTGTCCGGGCTGTTCAGCAGCCTGGCGGACGCCAACCGGATCAAACTGTTCTGGTTCCTGTGCCACATGGAAGAATGTGTCATCAACCTGTCTGTCCTGATGCACATGAGCAGCCCGGCTCTGTCCCATCATCTGAAGATCCTCCGGGAAAACGGCCTGATCATCAGCCGCCGGGCCGGCAAAGAAATGTACTACAAAGCCGCCAACACCGAGGAAGTCCGGCTCCTCCACCACATGATCGAACTCCTCATCGACATCACCTGCCCGGAGCAGGAGGGAAAGCAGACAGTAAAGAGTGAAGAGTAAAGAGTCATGAGCGCTTTTTCTTCCGGTACTGGAAGGGTGTACAGTGGAACTGCTGACGGAAAGCTTCTATGTAGTAACTGGGGGAGCTGAACCCACAGTTTTCTCCAATTTCACTGATGGACTGGTCGGTGGAATCCAGCAGTCGGACACTCTGTTCCAAGCGCAGTTCCCGGAGATAGGCAAAGATGGATTCTCCCGTGAACCGTTTGAAGATGCGGCAGCATTCGCTTTCTGTATAGGATGCATAAGCAGCTATTTGAGCCAGGGTGATTCTTTCCCCATAATGGGCTGTCAGGTAGCTGAGGATCCGCTGGGCCACGGTATTGGCCCGGGACCATTTCCGTGTCCGGAAATCATCCGATGGATGGTGGCAGAGAATGGCGGCAAAAATTTCATAGACCCGGGCTGTGGCAAGAAGTTCCCAGCCCGGTCTTTTTGTTTCACTTTCCTGGTAGATTTCACGGATTTTCTGGAGCACATCCGCCTGCCAAGGATCCTTTCGATACAGGGGCCGGGCAGTCAGTACAGGATCTGAGAGGGCTGGAAGCACATAGTCTTGTTCCAGTACAGAACCGGGAAATCCGCAGAGCAGCCGGGGATGGATATCCAAGCAAATGTAGCCTGCATCCGGATTTCCCAGAGGGCGGGCCATGTGGAGATAACCGCTGTTGATGAAAATGCCATCTCCGGTCTCAAGCTGACAACTGGCTTCGTTGACGGAAAAAGTCACAGTACCCTGGACTACGGCGCAGAACTGCAGTTCTTCATGCCAGTGCAGCCGGGTATAACCCAGTACATTGCGGCTTAGAATGGAATTGTAGACAGCCATGGGAAATCCATGGGTCCCGTGGCGGGTGGATTCCCGGTTTCTGGCATCCACTGGGATGTTGGTGACCTGCATGGAAAAACTCCTTTCGTCTGAAGAAGATGGATTTGGTTCCAGTATAACAGACTTTTCAAAAAACGCAATTTAGTGATATTTTTCATCAGGATTCGCATAGAATCCCTTCTAGGGATTTCTTATAATGAAACCATCAAGAAAGGGAGTCCAAGGAGGTATACAGTATGGAAATCAATGGAAAGCGTCTGATGGAACATATCAATACTTTGGGAAAAATCGGCATTGGAGAGGATGGCAGGCGGATCCGGCTGGCGGCCAGTGATACCAATCGGCAGGGCCGGGATCAGGTAGCAGCATGGATGGAGGAAGCCGGTCTCCAGGTAGTGGTGGACCGGATCGGGAATATCTTCGGCATCTGGGAAACGCCGGAAAACAAGGGAGAAACTCCCATGATGGTGGGGTCCCACATCGATACGGTGATCAATGCCGGTCAGTATGACGGCTGTCTGGGGGTGCTGGCTGGCATCGAACTGTGCCAAACCCTCCAGGAACAAGGGGTCCGTCCCAAGCATCCTCTTGTAGTGGGAGTGTTCACCAACGAAGAAGGGGTCCGGTATTCGCCCGATATGATGGGCAGCCTGGTGTACGCAGGGGGACTTTCCTGCGAAGAAGCCCTGGCTTCTGTAGGCACAGATGGGACCATCCTGGGGAAAGAACTGAAGCGGATCGGATATGGGGGTACCGTGGAACCCGGGTTCCTGAAGCCCTTTGCCTTTCTGGAACTCCACATCGAACAGGGCCCCATCATGGATGTGGAAGGGTACGATATCGGAGCTGTAGAAAATCTCCAGGGCATCCACTGGCAGCAAGTGACCATCAAAGGAGCCGCCAACCATGCAGGGACTACGCCCACACGGCTCCGCCACGATGCGGGCCTGGCTGCGGCCAAAGTCAATGTGTTCTGTCGGCAGATGGTGGAAAAATCCGGCGGGGTGTGCACCATCGGCACCATGGCCTACCAGCCCAATGCGGTGAACGTGATCCCCAGTGAGGCGAAATTCACCATCGACCTGCGGAATCCGGACAAGGCCAGATTGGATGGAGATGAAGAGATCCTGGCTGCCTATCTGGAACAGCTGGCCCAGGAAGAGGGCGTGGAAATCACCGCCAAACGGATGACCTGTTTCGATCCAGTGCCCTTTGATGAAGGAATTTGTCAGAAAGTGGAAAAAGCCGCTGCTGCCCGGAACTTGAAATGCCGCCGGATGGTGTCCGGAGCCGGTCAGGACGCCCAGATGATGGCTCGGATCTGTCCCACCGCCATGATCTTTGTACCCAGCGTCAAAGGCATCAGCCACAATCCGGCCGAATACACCCCGGACCAGGCCTGCATCAACGGGGCCAATGTGTTCTTGGATGTGGTGCGGGAAATGATCGGGGCATAAGAAAGGGGATGGGAGAGAGGATTGAAATGGATTTCAAAGAACAACTGACGGCTTGGCGCCATTATCTCCATCAGCATCCGGATACGGCCTTTGAGGAAAAAACGGCTCCCCAGCTGGTTGCAGAACAGATGCGGGCCTGGGGGATCCAGGTGGAAGAAGGCATCGGCAAGACCGGAGTGGTAGGCACTCTCCGGTGCGGGAACGGCGGAGGCTGTATCGGCATCCGAGCGGATATGGATGCT
>NZ_FR902014.1:12579-14276 GCF_000437815.1 Acidaminococcus sp. CAG:542 | reverse complement strand
GGATGCTCTGGATATCACGGAACGGAGCTGCCATGACCATATTTCCCTGTGTCCGGGGAAAATGCATGGCTGCGGTCATGACGGCCATACGGTGATGCTGTTGGGAGCGGCCAAACTGCTGGCGGATCGGAAAAATTTCAATGGCACGGTCCGCTTTATCTTTCAGCCGGCAGAAGAACCAGGCCGGGGTGCCCAGGCCATGATCGATGACGGGCTGTTCGAACGGTTCCCCATGGATGAAATCTATGGCCTCCACAATGCGCCTTTCCTGCCGGCCGGGACCCTTTCCACCCGGGTGGGGGGCATGGCTGCCAGCGAAGATGATTTTTCCTTCACCATCACTGGAAAAGGGGGCCATGCTTCTTCTCCCCACGAAGGAAATGATCCACTGGCTTCTTTCGCAGAAATTTATCTGGCACTTCAGACCATCGTCAGCCGGAATGCGCCGCCCATGCGTCCCGTGGTGATTTCCTGTACGGAAATCGAGACGGATGGGGCTCACAATGCCATCCCCACCACCGTGACGGTACGGGGAGATGCCCGGACTACAACACCGGAAGACCAGCAGTTGGTGGAAAATCGGATGCGGGATATTGTGGAGGGAATCTGCCGGATGAACCACGCCCAGTGCAGCTTTGCCTACACCCATGAGTTCTTTCCTACGGTCAATGACGCTGGATGCGTCCAGCATGCGGTGCGGGCTGCCCAGGCGGTGGTGGGAGAAAAACGGACTTTTGGAGACTGTGAGCCATGGATGGCGTCGGAAGACTTTGCTGCTTTCCTGAAACATGTGCCTGGTTGTTTCCTGCTTTTGGGAACTGGAAAAGAGAAAAGCGGAAATGTCTCTCTTCATCAGAATATCTATGACTTCAATGATGATGTATTGGCAACAGGAGCAGAATTTTGGGCCGAGCTGGTAAGGCTCCGGCTGGCAGCATAAGAAGGGAGCATGACCATGGAGAACGAAATCAAGATCGTGACCCGGAAATCCAGCGGGAAATGTCAATGGGACGGGCTTTTTACCCGGCAGGCAGCAGAAACCGCCTGGAACTTCCATCGGACCATCCCGGGATACGTGCCCACGCCTCTGGTGGATTTGAAAGGATTGGCAGAACACCTGGGGCTGGAGGCGTTCTATGTGAAAGATGAAAGCTTCCGGTTCGGGCTCAATGCTTTCAAGGGACTGGGCGGCAGTTTCTGCGTGGCCCAAGTCCTGGGAGAGAAACTGGGGATTCCTATAACAGAAATGACTTTTGCCCTGCTCCAGGATCCTGCAGTCCATGCAAAGATCAAAGATCTGTGCTTTGTGACGGCCACCGACGGGAACCACGGCCGGGGCATTGCTTGGACCGCCCACTGCCTGGGAGTGAAGAGCCGGGTATTCATGCCCAAAGGAAGTTCTCGGGAAAGGCTGGAGAACATCCGGGCTTTGGGCAGCGATGCCTGTATCACGGAATTCAATTATGATGATACGGTGCGCCATGCTGCCCGGGTGGCGGAAGAAACTGGCGGAGTATTGGTCCAGGATACGGCCTGGGAAGGATACGAAACCATTCCCGGGTGGATCATGGAAGGGTACACTACCCTGGCCCTGGAAGCGGCAGAGGCTCCCTCCCAGCCGCCCACCCACATTTTTCTCCAGGCGGGAGTGGGGGCCATGAGCGGGGCTCTTGCAGGTTTCTTCGCTGATTATTACG
>NZ_FR902014.1:0-12493 GCF_000437815.1 Acidaminococcus sp. CAG:542 | reverse complement strand
TCCGTACGGCCGCTGCCGGGGATGGGAAGCTCCACACTGTGACTGGGGCATTGGACACCATTATGGCCGGATTGGCCTGCGGGGAACCCTGTACCTTGGGCTGGGGAGAACTGGCAGCTCATGCCGAGCATTTCGCTTCTGTTCCTGATTGGGTGGCGGCCCAGGGCATGCGGATCCTGGGCGCACCGGTCCCCGGGGACTCCAGAGTGATTTCTGGGGAAAGCGGAGCGGTAACCAGCGGCTTTGTCTGTGAACTGTATCGGAACAAAGAGCTGGAACCTCTGAAAAAGGAACTGGGCCTGGACAAAGATTCCCGGGTCCTGTGCATCAGCACTGAAGGCGCTACGGATCGGGAGAGCTACCGGCGCATCGTCTGGGACGGAGCCTGGGGAAAACCCTGCAGTTGATGCACCTGACCACCTGACCACATTGGCGGGGCGCCGGGCCTGCCCCCCTGACCGCATAATTCCTTGCCCCCGTCCTCCTGGGACAGGGGCGCCTTTTTATGATATAATAAAATATAAGTATCCATTTTTTTCAATTTCAAGGAGGTCATTCTCATGATTCAATTTACGTATACCATCCAGGATCCTCAGGGTATCCATGCCCGTCCCGCCGGCATGCTGGTAAAGGAAGCGGCCAAATTCCAGTCCAAATGCAGCGTGGCCGGCAACGGCAAGACCGGGGACCTGAAACGGATCTTCTCCCTGATGGGCATGGGGATCAAAGCCGGCATGGAACTGACGGTTTCCGTGGAAGGACCGGATGAAAAAGAAGCGGCAGCCGCTCTGGAAGCATTCCTGAAAGCCAATCTGTAAGGAGGACTGTCCATGAAGCTTGTACAAGGGAAGGGAGCCTCTGCCGGGGTTGCGGCAGGGCCCATCCTGGTAAAGCCGGCAGGCCGTCAGCCGGAGATCCGGCTGGACACCTGTCTGGATCCCCAGCAGGAACTGAAACGGCTCCAGGCTGCCCAGCAGCAGGTCATCGAAACCCTGGAAGGGCTGAAGGAAAAAGCACGGCAGCAGGTAGGGGAAGAAGAAGCCGGCATTTTTGAAGTCCATCAGATGATGGTCCAGGATCCGGATCTGTGTGACACCATTACAGGTCTGATCCAGGAAAACCACATGACGGCGGAAGGGGCGGTCCGGGAAGCGGGCAGTCAGTTCGCCGCCATGCTGGAAGCCATGGACGATGAATACATGCAGGCCCGGGGGGCCGATGTGCGGGCGGTGTGCGGCCAGCTGGAAGATGCTCTGGCCCAGGGAGGCCGGAGCTGGACGGAACTTCTCACCCAGCCTTCCATTATCTGCGCCGACGACCTGACTCCCAGTGAAACCCTCCAGCTGGACAAATCCCTGATCCTGGGCTTTGTGACCAGCGGAGGCAGCGCCAACTCCCACACCGCCATCCTGGCCCGGACCATGAAGATCCCTGCCATCGTCCATACGGGAATCACCCTGGACGAAGACTGGAACGGTACCCTGGGAGCCCTGGACGGGGGCACCGGGAATTTCTGGCTGGATCCGGAACCCAAGGTGCTGGAAGCCCTGAAGGAAAAACAACAGCAGCACCGGGCGGCGGAAGATGCCCTGGAACAGTTCCGGGGGAAACCCACCTGCACTGCCGACGGCCGGACCATCGCCCTGTACGGGAATATCGGCCAGCCGGAAGACATCGACCTGGTGCTCCAGAACGACGGGGAAGGGGTAGGCCTGTTCCGCAGTGAATTCCTCTATCTGGGACGGGAAGACTATCCCACGGAAGACGAACTGTTCGAAGCCTACTGTACCGCTGCCCAGGAACTGGAAGGCCGGAAGCTGATCATCCGGACCCTGGACATCGGGGCGGACAAAAAAGTGGGCTATTTCCAGCTGCCGGAAGAAGAGAATCCGGCTCTGGGGTTCAGAGCCATCCGGATCTGCCTGAAGCGGCCGGAAATCTTCCTGACCCAGCTCCGGGCCATTCTCCGGGCCTCCGCCTATGGGGAAGTGGCAGTGATGTTCCCCATGATCGTTTCCGCAGAGGAAGTGAAGGCGGCCCGGGCCCTTCTGGAACAGGCGGCAGCCAGCCTCCGGGCAGAAGGAATCCCCTTTGACGAGAAGCTGGAAGTGGGGATCATGGTCGAAACGCCGGCGGCGGCCATCATCAGCGACGACCTGGCCCGGTACGTGGATTTCTTCAGTATCGGCACCAACGATCTGACCCAGTACACTCTGGCGGTGGACCGGCAGAATGCCAGCCTGGAAGAACTGGGGAAGGCCAGTCACAAGGCGGTGCTCCGGCTTATCGACCTGACCATCCGGAACGGCCATGCCGGGGGCTGCTGGGTGGGCATCTGCGGAGAAGCCGCAGCGGACCCGGAACTGATCCCTTATTTTGTAGCCATGGGTGTGGATGAACTGAGCATGTCCCCCGGGAAGATCCTGGGGGCCCGGAAGCTGATCAGCACCCTTCGGGCGGAATGAGAAAGGAGGCGGACCGTTGATCGATCTGGATTTGAAACAGGCGGCGGACAAAGCCATTGCCCTCCAGCCGGATAAACGGGTCCTGCCTTTCCTGTACCAGGACCAGGCCCTGTTCATCAAACGGAAACTGTCCAACCACCGGAACGCCTTTGCCAAACAAAGTGTGGAAGGGGCCTTCTGGTGCGAGGTGTACAAAATCATGACGGTGAACCAGTATTTTCCCCTGGCACCGGAAATCGTCCTGCTCCAGGATGACTATTTTGTCATGAAAGCGGTGGGCAAGACCCTCCAGGGGGTGGCCAAGGAAGCCCCCTGGAAGGACTGCCGGCTGGAAGCCTACCACAAGGCAGGGGAAGCCCTGGCGAAACTCCACCAGATGGGGCTCCACCATGGCCGGCCGGCTCTCCGGGACATTGCCTATGACAAGGAACAGGACAAGATCACTTTCCTGGACTGGGAAAATGAAAAGCGGTTCATCGACGCGGACCCCCGGGTGCTGGATCTGTTCCTGTTCGTCCACAGCTGTTTCCGGGAAAAGAGCTGGAAAGACAGGAGCCTGTTGGAAGAAGCCATGAAAGGCTACTGCAACAGTCCGGCGGGACGGGAAATCCTCCGCCAGGCCAAGGCCCTTATCGGCAGATACAAAACAGCTTTTGCTCTGTGCGAAAAGCTCCGGTGCTTCGGCTGGCGGGACGTGACCAGCTTGGATGATGCCCGGAAGTTCATCCTGGAACGGGAGTAAGGAGAAACCATGCATTTTGGACCTCGATTGGAGGCAGTGGCGGCCCTGGTGCCTCCCTGCCGGACCCTGGCAGATGTGGGCACGGACCATGCCTACCTGCCGGTACTGCTGCTCCAGGAAGGAAAAATTGAGCAGGCCATTGCCGGGGATGTGGTCCCCGGTCCCTGTGAGGCAGCCCGGCACACGGTCCGGCAGTTCCATCTGGAAGAACGGATCGCCGTGCGCCAGGGCAGCGGCCTGACCGTGGTGGCCCCGGGCGAAGTGGAAACGGCTGTTATGGCAGGCATGGGGGCGGAAACCATGCTGCAGATTCTGGGGGAAGCCCCGGAGGTGTGGCAGCATCCCGCCTTCCGACATCTGGTGCTCCAGCCCATGAGCGATTCCTGCCGGCTCCGGCTTTGGGCGGAAGACCATGGCTGGGCGGTGGTCCGGGAGGAGCTGGTCCGGGAGGGAAAGCGGCTTTACGAACTGCTGCTCCTGGAACCTTCCCCGGGCTGGAAATATCCTGGCAGCTGCCGGGAAGTGGGGGATGATCTGGTCCGCCGGCATCATCCCCTGCTGGCAGAATTCGTGGCGGAAAAGAAAAAGAAGATCCAACGGCTGCTGACCCAGATGGACCGGAGTGAGCGGGCCCGGGCCAGCCGCCAGTACAAGGAATATGAGACCCTTTGGAAACAACTGGAGGAAATTGACTGTGGAAACGGAAGAAATGGAAAGTAAGGAAACCACCGTAACGGACATTTGTCTGTTCATGAACCAGCTGGCCCCTGTAGCCTATGCGGAAAGCTGGGACAACCCGGGGCTGCTCCTGGGACATCTGGCCCAGCATGTGCACAAGATCCTGGTGGCCCTGGACCTGAGCCCTGAAGTGGCGGAACAGGCCATCGAACAGGAATGTGACATCATCATCACCCACCATCCCTATTATTTCAGCCTGCCCAAGACTCTGGCGGTTACGGACACCAAGATGGAAGTGCTCTATGAGCTGATCAAACACGATGTGGCTCTTTATGCGGCCCATACCAACCTGGATGCGGCCAAAGGCGGGGTCAATGATGTGCTGGCCGCCCGGCTGGGTCTGGAAGATGTAACGGAAATCCCCCGGAAGGACTGCCCGGAACAGGGACTGGCCCGGATCGGGGTGCTGGCCGAACCGATGGAACTGAATGCTTTCGCTGCCAAGGTCCGGGATGACCTGGGTGCGGAACACCTGACCTTTGCCGGCGGGGAAGAACCGGTTTACAAAGTGGCCGTAGTAGGCGGCAGCGGAGCCGACTTTATGGAGGATGCCCTGGCGGCCGGTGCCGATACCCTGGTTACCGGAGATCTGAAGTACCATGTGGCTCAGAAGGCCCTGAACCTGGGGCTGAATGTAGTGGACGGCACCCATCAGCTTACCGAGAGCCCGGTGATCGACAAGCTGGAACAGGTGCTCAACACCTGGCGGGATGAATCCGGCCGTCATTTTGAAGTGATCCGTGCCGAAGAAGAACGGATCCTCCAGACGGTGTAAGGGGCGGCTGTCATGATCCGAGATCTGCAGTTGGGGAATGCCATGGAACAACCCTGCCTGGTCCGCCTCCAGAAGGTGGGCACCTCCTCCAACGGCAAGCCTTATGCCAAGGGGCTGCTGGAAGACAACAGCGGCTGCATTCCCTTTATCTGTTTCGAAGCCGGTCCCATTGGCCGGCTCCGGACCATGGAGGCCCCTTCTCCCTATATCATCGGGGGAAAGGTGGATGTGAACAAATATTCCACCACCATGGCCTACCAGGTGATTGTCCAGAAGGTCCAGGCGGTGACGGAAGAGGACGATCTGTCCAATCTGCTGCCCAGCGGTCACATCGATCTGGAAAAATACAAGACAGAATTTCAGGCCTTTATGGGCCGGATCCAGGATGACGGCCTCCGGGAACTGGTGGAAACCCTGTTTTCCGGGAATACCCTCCGGCAGTTCTTGAAGAATCCGGCGGGAATGCGGCTCCACCATGCCTATGTGGGCGGGCTGCTCCACCACACCGTGTGCGTCACCCGGCTGGCCGTGGCCATGGCCGGGGCCATCGGGAACGTGGATCTGGACCTGGTGATTGCCGGGGCCCTGCTCCACGACCTGGGAAAGATCCGGGAAATCTCTTCGGACCTGGGATTCCCCTATACCACTGAAGGCCGGCTCATGGGCCATATTTCCATTGGAGCCATGGCCGTGGACCGGGCTGCCCGGAAGATCCCCGACCTGTCGGCGGACCGGCGGGAACGGCTCCTCCACATCATCCTCAGCCATCACGGGGACCAGGACAAAGGATCCCCGGTGGTGTGCGTCACCAAGGAGGCCTTCATCGTCCATTATGCGGACGAAGTGGATTCCATCATGAATCAGTTCCACGAAAAAGAACGGAGCGAATCCTGGGAATACGACAAAATGTTACAGCGGTACCTGTGGAAGGTTTGACGGATTGACCAACCTATGGTATCATTTCATCCAGTGAGTGCGGAAAGATAATCGCGGCAGCCTTTGTGCTGATGAGGAAAGTCCGAGCTCCGCAGGGCAGGATGCTGGATAACGTCCAGTGGGGGCGACCCTAAGGAAAGTGCCACAGAAAACAAACCGCCGGCTTTGCCGGTAAGGATGAAACGGTGCGGTAAGAGCGCACCAGCGGTCAAGTGATTGGCCGGCTTGGTAAACCCCATCCGGAGCAAGACCAAATAGGGAAGGGATGAAGCGGCCCGCTGATCCTTCCGGGTAGTGTCGCTTGAACCTGCAGGCAACTGCAGGGCTAGATAAATGATTATCGTTGACAGAACTCGGCTTACTGAGCACTCACCTTTTTGAAAAATACCTTGTGCGGAAGCACGAAGGAGGAAATACCATGGAAATGATGCATATTGGCAGCGCAGCCGCTTTTGACAAACTGATCCAGGATGCAGGCAAACCGGTACTGGTGGACTTCTGGGCCACCTGGTGCGGTCCCTGCCGGATGCTGGCTCCCGTTATCGAAGACCTGGCAGCGGAACATCCGGAAGTCCAGTTCGCCAAACTGGATGTGGACCAGGTGCCAGACGTGGCCATGCGGTTCAACGTATCCGCCATCCCTACGGTGGTGCTGTTCAAGGCCGGCAAGGAAGTCCAGCGCTTTGTAGGGGTTGAACCCAAAAGTGCCTACGAACAGGCTTTGGCCGTTTTATAACGGAAAGGAAGACAATGCATGAAAAAGATCTCTTTTGTCGTGCCTGTCTTCAATGAAGAGGAGAATATCCACGAGTTTTACAGGCGCCTTACGCAAGTAATGGCGCCTTTGCCGTATGATTACGAAATCCTGTTCATTGACGATGGTTCCAAAGACCGGACCAGCCAGCTGATCCGGGAACTGGCAGAGAAGGATCCCAATGTCCAGGGGTATGTGTTTGCCCGGAATTTCGGCCACCAGCTGGCTCTGACCTGCGGTCTGGACCAGTCCACCGGGGACGCGGTGATCTCCATGGACGGGGATCTCCAGCACCCGCCGGAAATGGTGCCGGAACTGCTGAAAAAATGGGAAGAGGGCTTCGAAATCGTCCAGACCGTGCGGAAAGCCACGGAAGACGCCACCTGGTTCAAAAATATAACCTCCCGCTTATACTACAAGCTGATCAATTCCATGAGCGAAGTGCGGATCACCCCTGGGGGCAGCGATTTCCGGCTAATGGACCGGAAGGCGGTGGATGCCCTGAACCGGTTCCGGGAACGGGCCCGGTTCATCCGGGGGATGGTGAACAATCTGGGGTTCCGGTACACCACCCTGGAATTTGTGGCACCGCCCCGGTTCGCCGGCCATTCCAAGTTCAATCTGCGGAAAATGCTCCGGTTCGCCCTGGACGGGATCACGGCCTTTTCCCGGGTGCCCCTGCGGCTGGCCCTGTATGTAGGGTGCATTGCAGGGCTGGGGAGCATCCTGCTCATCGGTCATGTCATTTATGTGAAATATATTATCCAGGATGCGGTTCCCGGGTGGACCACCCTGGCAGCGGCAGAGTTCTTCCTGGGAGGTGTGGAGCTGATCGGCATAGGGATCGTGGGAGAATATGTGGGCCGGATCTTCGATGAAGTGAAGCAAAGACCTTTGTATATTATTCGTGAACATATCGTGAAAAGTGGTAACAGCCAATAGACAGCGAATAAGAGAATTGTTATAATTAGAACCGGCAAAACTAAATAAAAAAGCCGAATCACAGCAATGTGAACGGGGGAACCAAAGTGGGGTTAATTTCTTCGGAATAGGGCATCTCGACCCGCACCCGGCAGCTAACTTCGTAGGCGTAATCGAGAGGATGTGTTTATTATATTTAGGAGGATGATGCTTGGCGTAGTGCTGGCAGCGGCAACCACCGCAGCAGTGGCACTGCCTGCGCAGAACGTTTTTGCCAGTTTCAAACAGGGTCAGTCAGGACCGGAAGTGGCAGCCATCCAGGAACAGCTCCTGATGGAAGGCTACGATATCGGGATCCCTGACGGGGTCTATGGAGCCCGTACCGTGGCTGCAGTAAAGAAATATCAGGCCAGCATGGGTCTGGCAGCAGACGGGGTCATCGGGAACTTCACCTACAAAAAGCTCATGGGCAGAGAAATGCCCACCCACCGTACGCTGAACACCAACCGGGGCTATGGCAGCAGCTATGGTTACGGCAGCAGCACGGCCAGAGAGCTGATCAGCACCGCTTACGACTATGTGGGCGTGCCTTATGTATTCGGGGGGACCACTCCCTGGGGCTTTGACTGTTCCGGTTACACCCAGTACGTGTTCCGGCAGATGGGGATCGAAATCCCCCGGACAGCGGATGCCCAGTACTATGCTTTCCCGAAAGTTTCTTCCAGCGAGCTGGAACCGGGAGACCTGGTGTTCTTTGAAACTTATGAACCGGGCCCTTCCCACTGCGGCATCTACATCGGCAACGGTCAGATGCTCCAGGCAGGGAGCAGCACCGGTGTCACCGTATCCAACGTATTCAGCGGATATTGGGGCGCAAGATATATCGGAGCGGCAAGAGTCCTCTAACAGCCGCTTACCCGTCAGGGATGATCCCTGACGGGTGTTTTTTTGTATGGAGAACATCTGCCGGTGGCAGATGGCTTTACATGGAAACGCAGCTCCATCGGCCGCCGGAAGTTGACAAAAGCCGCCGGACTTACCGGCGGCCTTTCTTGCCATTTACTTTCCCCGTCCAGTACGGTACAATTAACACGATTGACTATAAAAACTGACAGAATGGAGAAAACCATGAGCAACGAAAACAAAAAAGTCAAAGTCCATTACGAAGGCACCCTGAACGACGGGACCAAATTCGATTCTTCCTATGACCGGGGCGAGCCTTTGGAATTCGTGGTCGGGGCCGGCATGATGATCAAGGGGTTCGATGATGCGGTCCGGGATATGGCTGTAGGGGAAGTGAAGAACATCCACCTGATGCCGGAAGAGGCCTATGGCCAGCCCAATCCCCAGAACATCCTCACCGTGGAAATTGCCAAGATGCCCGGTTCGGAAAACCTGGAAGTGGGCCAGCGGGTGGCCCTGGGCACCCCCAACGGCCAGCAGATCCCGGTACGGGTTACGGAAAAGACCGAATCCACCATTACCTTCGATGCCAACCACGAAATGGCCGGCAAGGAACTGAATTTCAAGATCGAACTGGTCGAGGTGGAAGGGTAAAAGGAGGATTCTCATGAACCCTTTGTATTTCCTGGAACACCAGTTCTTCCCGGCTGTGGTTTATCCGGATCCGGAAGGGAAGCAGATCAGTCCTTTCCTTTTGGGGAATGCTTTTGGAACCCTGTGTGCCAGTGTTCTGGCGGATCTGCCGGAAACCGGAGACGAGAACGAAAGGTTCTATCAGGAAGAGGACTTCACCGCGGAAGGACTGGAGATCCGCAATGAACATACGGGGCACCCCCAGTTCTATGTGCTGCGGATGCATTTTCCCTTTGAAGCGGGTTGGAACTTCAACACTCTGTGCCCCCGGGCCTACCTGGTCCACGGGCTCCAGGGAGAAAATCCCCGGTATTATACGGTGGAATATGACGCCAATACCATGGGGTATATGCTGTGCAGCTGGGACGGAGAAGGGAACCACACCAATTTCGGCCCGGTGGACCTGGGAGAAGACCCGGAACTGGCCACGATCCTGAAACGGGAGAAGGGGAGGGCCGCTGACCATTGACAGCTGACCATTGACAAAGGCCGCCGGAGGTTCCGGCGGCCTTTCTATTGGGAAGGAAAACGCCAGGGGCGTTTTCCAACCCTTCCATTTGTGCTATAATGGGAGCAATTCTGTACGAGAGAGGCTGGCTGGTTCTTATGGGTATTTCATTGGCAAAGGGCCGCAGGGAATCCATCATCCTGCGGACCAGTTTCATCGGTATCGGAGTGAACGTGCTCCTGGCCGGGTTCAAGACGGTGGTGGGGTTTTCCACCAACTCCATTGCCATCCTGATGGATGCGGTGAACAACCTGTCGGACGTGCTGTCTTCGGTGATCACCGTGGCCGGGGCCAAACTGGCGGACCGGAACCCGGATTTTGAACATCCCTTTGGCCATGGCCGGTATGAATACCTGAGTGCCCTGGTGATTTCCATCATCATTTTCTATGCCGGGGTCACGGCCATGGTGGAAAGTGTGAAAAAAATCATCGAACCGGAGGTGCCGGAATACACCACCGCCTCTCTGATCCTTTTGGTGGTGGCGGTCATTGCCAAGATCATTCTGGGCCGGTATGTAAAGGCCAAAGGCCAGGAGGCGGATTCCGGAGCTCTCATCGGGTCCGGGTCCGATGCCCTGTTTGACGCGGTACTGTCTTTTTCCGTACTGGTGGCGGCTCTGGTGTATCTGGAATGGGGGCTCCCTCTGGAATCCTATGTAGGGGCCCTGATTGCCTGTTTCATCCTGAAAAGTGGCTATGGGATGCTCCGGGATACCCTGAATGAAATCCTGGGAGAGAGGCCGGATCCCCAGCTGGTCCGGGAAATCAAGAATCTCCTGGTGGCGGAACCGGAAATCCAGGGGGCCTATGATCTGATGATCAACAACTACGGACCGGGCCGGAACTATGCCTCTGTGCACATCGAACTGCCGGATGTGATGACCGTGGAACAGGTGGACCTTTTGACCCACCGGATCCATGAAAAAATCTTCAAGGCAACCGGGGTCCATCTGTCCGGGGTAACAGTGTATTCCTACAATACCCGGGATCCGGAGGCGGCAGCCATCCGGGAAAAAGTGAGCCAGATGGTGATGCGGCACCCCTGGGCCCTCCAGGTCCACGGGTTCTATGTGGACCGGAAAGCAAAGACCATGCGGTTCGACGTGGTGGTTACCTTCGGCCGGGACCGGGGACCCATCGTCCAGGAACTGAAAGAAGAAGTGGGGAAGCTGTATCCAGGCTACACAGTATCGGTGGACGTGGACAGGGATATATCGGCGCTGCAGGGGTGAAAAAGGGCTGTGAAAAAATGAGGAATCATTTTTTCACAGCCCTTTTAGTCGGGGGTGTGGATTTTCACACCCCCGTTATTTCACTTTCTCCGCCAATTCCGGAAACGGGGCCAGGACTCTGGGCAGGATCCCGTTCATACAGGCTATGGCTATGCCGTAGTTGGTCATGGGGATGTTTTGTTTATGGGCGGCACTTTGCCGGTAGGCCACTTCCTGGGGATTCAGCATACAGGCCCCGCAGTGGACGATGAGCTTGAAGGGGCTCAGGTCGTCAGGGAATCCCTTGCCGCTGCTGTAATGGAAGTCAGGCTGTGCCCCGGAATACTTCCGGATCCAGTTGGGCAGCTTTACGGTACCGATGTCGTTGCACTGCCGGTGATGGGTGCACCCTTCGGAAATCAGCACCGGATCCCCGTCCTTCAGGTCTTTCAGCTTCAGGGCTCCATCCAGGAAGGCGGCCAGCTGGCCTTTGTACCGGGCAAACAGAATGGAGAAGCTGGTGAGCCGGATCTTCGGAGGCACCATCTGGTTCACAGTATGGAAGGCCTGGCTGTCGGTAACTACCAGGCTGATCTTTTTGCCCAACAGGCTGATGATTCCCGGAAGTTCCTGGGGCTGGACCACAACGGCACTGCAGTGGCCGTCCAAGAGTTCCCGGATGGTCTGCTGCTGGGGCAGGATCAGCCGTCCCTTGGGAGCGCTTTCATCGCAGGGCACTACCAGCACCACCAGGGCATTGGGTTCCAGCAGGTCCAGGAGCAGGGGCTTTTTCACCCCATCTTTTCCCAGGGCCTGGGAGATCCGTTCCTTCAGTTCCCAGATCTGGGTACCCGCCTGGGCACTGACCAGCATGCTGTGATCCTTCAGGTCTTCCGGCAGGGTGAAGCTGGGCACCAGGTCGCATTTGTTGAACACTACCAGGTAGGGGATCTTCCGGTCACGGATTTCCTGGAGCAGTTTCCGGTCGAAAGTATTCATGCCTGTGGACGCATCCACCACCAACAGGGCGATGTCCGTGCTCCGGAGTACCAGCCGGGCCTTTTCGATCCGGGACTGGCCCAGGTCCGTGTCGTCGTCCATCCCCGGGGTGTCGGTGAGGAGTACCGGCCCCAGAGGCAGGATTTCCATGGCTTTGGAAACCGGGTCGGTGGTGGTGCCCTTGTAGTCGGACACAATGGCCAGGTCCTGGCCGGTAATGGCGTTGATCAGAGAAGATTTGCCGGCGTTCCGGCAGCCGAACAGACCAATATGGACACGTTCCCCGGACGGGGTGGCGTTAAGAGATGCGGGCATGGAAAGTTCCTCCTTCAGGAATTGAAATTTGCCGAACATTGGGCAAACAGAAAATATAAATTGTTTGTGAATATCATACAATAAAAGGGGGGAAGGTGCAAGGGCTGCGTTTCTCTTCAAAAGGACCCGTCAGTTACGGGTCCTTTCCAGCGGCCAGCGGCCGGTAACAGGAGACCGGTGACAGGGGTTGTTCATACAACGTGCAACAACCCCTCTTGATTTTTCAGACAGTTTCCATGTATACTAATACTCGTTTGCAGGCGTAGAAAACTTCTATTATATGCAGCAAGGGATGTGAGCCTATGGAAGATGTGTATTGTGCAGCCTTGGCAGATCTGCTGAGCTATGAGGCCCCTCAGGGGGTACCTTTGCTCCGGGAGGCCTTCGGGTCTCTGGAAAAAGCCTGGAAGGCGGGGACAGGGGACCTGAAGGAGGCGGGGCTTTGGAACCCGGCTCTGGACAAGGTCTGGCAGTCGCCCCACCGGAGAAATCTGCCGGAAAGGATCTGGGACTGGTGCGAGCATCACCAGGCC
>NZ_FR902013.1:0-20449 GCF_000437815.1 Acidaminococcus sp. CAG:542 | reverse complement strand
CGCGAAGGCGGCCATACCGTTGGTGCCGGTGTTGTTACCGAAATCGAAGGCTAATCCTTCCGATTCAATCTAAAGAAAGCCCATATGAGGGGCTAGGCCAAAGCCCCTCATATTCTTATGCTTTACAGGGCCCGCGATGAGGCAGAAGATGGCTTCTGGCCCGCTGGCAAAGAAGGGAACTTCTGCTGAGTATGTCCGTTCTTGGAAACGTGGCGAATGGAGGAATTAAAAACAATGGCAAAGACTCAAAAAATCCGTATACGCCTGAAAGCGTATGACTACAAAGCACTGGATCAGAGTGCTTCCAAAATCGTAGAAACGGCGAAACGTACCGGTGCTCAGGTTTCCGGCCCGATTCCCCTGCCTACGGAAAAAAACATCTATACGATTCTGCGTTCCCCTCATGTAAACAAAGACTCTCGTGAACAGTTCGAAATGCGGACCCACAAGAGACTGGTTGACATCCTGGAACCTACAGCTAAGACGATCGATGCACTGACTCGCTTGGATCTTCCTGCTGGTGTAGATATCGAGATCAAAGCGTAAGGAGGTGCGATGATGGCTAAAGGAATCTTAGGCAAAAAATTAGGTATGACCCAAATTTTTGAAGCTGACGGTACTTTGGTTCCCGTAACTGTTGTGGAAGCGGGTCCCTGCGTCGTGCTGCAGAACAAAACGGAAGAAAAAGACGGCTACAATGCTGTTCAGCTGGGTTTTGGGGATATCAAAGAAAAACAAGTCAACAAACCCATGAAGGGCTTCTTCGACAAAGCTGGTGTGGCTCCTGTAAAGGTTGTCCGCGAAGTTCGTCTGGATGCTCCTTCTGAATATAAAGTCGGTGACAAGATTGCTGCTGACATTTTCGCAGCCGGCGATCTGGTTGACGCTGTCGGCGTTTCCCGCGGTAAAGGGTTCGCTGGTACGATCAAACGCCACAACTTCGCACGTGGTCCTATGAAACACGGTTCCAAATCTCATCGTGAACCTGGTTCCAATGGTCCTATGCATTCCGGTCCTGGCGGCCGTGTTATCAAAGGCAAGAAACTGCCTGGCCGTATGGGCGGGATCAGCGCGACTGTGCAGCGCTTGACGATCGCAAAAGTGGATAAGGACCGCAACCTGATCATGGTGAAAGGTTCTGTACCTGGTGCCGCTGGTACCTTCCTGCTGCTGAGAGACACGGTTCGTCCCGATGTCGTGAAAGCAGAACAAAAATAAGGTTTAACGAAAGGAGGGCGTTTCAATGCCGAAAGTAGCAGTTTACGATATGACCGGCAAACAGACCGGTGAAGAAATAGAATTGATGGATTACGTCTTTGGCGTAGAATTCAACGAAGCCGTTGTCCATCAGGCTGTTGTTATGCAGCAAGCCAACGAACGTCAGGGCACTCATGCAACCAAGACCCGCGGTATGGTACGGGGCGGTGGCAGAAAACCCTGGAAACAGAAAGGTACTGGCCGGGCTCGTGCCGGTTCCGTCCGTTCTCCTCTGTGGGTAGGCGGTGGTACCGTCTTCGGTCCTGCTCCCCGGAGCCATGCAAAAGATATGCCCCGGAAGGCCCGTCGTCTGGCCATCCGCTGCGCACTGAGCGCAAAAGTCGCTGAAGGTGCTCTGGTTGTGGTTGACAACCTGACCTTCGATGCTCCCAAGACCAAAGATGCAGTTGCTCTGCTGAATGGCTTCGAAGCTGTCGACAAAAAAGCCCTGATCATCACTGACGGGGAAAACGAAAACGTAGAAAAATCTTCCCGCAACATCGAAAAAGTAAAGGCCCTGTCCAATGACTGCCTGAACGTTTACGATATCCTGAATGCGGAAAAAGTACTGCTGGCAAAAGATGCCGTAGCAAGAATTGAGGAGGTGCTCGCATAATGGCTGCCAATCCTCGCGACATTATCATCAGACCCATTGTGACCGAAAAGACTTCTGACATGATGAAGGACAACAAATACACTTTCCAGGTGGCAATGGGCGCAAACAAGACTGAAATCCGCCAGGCCATTGAAGCCATCTTCAATGTGAAGGTTGTGAATGTCAACACCATCCGCGTTCTGGGCAAAACCAAGCGTATGGGCAAATATGAAGGCAAGCGTTCCGATTACAAGAAAGCAATTGTAAAACTGGCTGAAGGTAATACAATTCCGCTCTTCGAAGGAATGTAATTCGTCTAAGGAGGTCAAACAATGGCTATTAAAAGCTTTAATCCGTATTCTCCTTCCAGACGCAGCATGACTGTGTCCACCTTTGAAGAGATCACTACGGACAAGCCCCATCGCCCTTTAGTTGTTAAACTGAACCAGCATGCCGGCCGGAACAACACCGGTAAAATGACGGTTCGTCATCAGGGCGGCGGTCACAAAAGACAGTATCGTATCATCGATTTCAAACGGAATAAAGACAACATCCCCGCAAAAGTTGCGACCATCGAATATGATCCCAACCGGAGCGCCAACATTGCTCTGCTGAACTATGCAGACGGTGAAAAACGCTACATCCTGGCTCCTCAGGGCCTGAAGGTGGGCGACGTTGTTGTCAGCGGTCCCGAAGCCGATATCAAAGTGGGCAACGCACTGCCCCTGCAGAACATCCCTCTGGGTACCATGGTCCACAATGTGGAACTGAAGATCGGCAAAGGCGGCCAGATGGGCCGGAGCGCCGGTGCTGCCATCCAGCTGATGGCCAAAGAAGGCAGCTATGCCCTGCTGCGTATGCCTTCCGGCGAACTGCGTCAGGTACACATCAACTGCCGTGCCACCATCGGTCAGATCGGCAACCTGGATCATGAAAACCTGACTCTGGGTAAAGCAGGCCGTTCCCGCTGGCTGGGTGTCCGTCCCGCCAACCGTGGTGTGGCAATGAACCCGAACGACCATCCTCATGGCGGCGGTGAAGGTCACTCCCCTGTTGGTCGTAAGCGTCCTGTTACTCCCTGGGGCAAGAGTGCTTTTGGTACCCGTACCCGGAAGAACAAGAAGGCTTCTTCCAAACTGATCCTGAAACGCAGAACGAAATAACAGAGTTTGTTGAAAGGAGGCATACAGAGTGTCCAGATCCGTTAAAAAAGGACCTTATGTCCAAGCTAGTCTGCTGAAGAAAATTGAAGCGCTGAACGCTGCCCAGGATAAGAAAGTCGTTAAAACCTGGTCCCGCAGCTCCACGATTCTCCCTGAATTCCTGGGTCACACCATTGCTGTCCATGATGGCCGCAAACATGTGCCTGTGTATATCACCGAAGATATGGTCGGCCATAAATTAGGCGAATTCGCTCCTACCCGTCTGTTCAAGGGCCATGGCGATAAAGCCGCTGCCGTAACGAAATAATCAGGGGAAGGAGGATAAAATAGATGCAAGAAGCTAAAGCTGTTGCCAAATACATCCGTATCGCACCTCGCAAACTGCGCATCGTGATCAACCTGATCCGGGGCAAGTCTGTGAACGAAGCCTTTGCAATCCTCAAGTTTACCCCGAAAGTTGGTTCTGAGGTTATTGAAAAAGTTCTTCGCTCCGCTGTTGCGAACGCTGAACACAACTTTGACATGAACGCTGACAATCTGGTCGTTTCCAACGCTTTCGTTGACCAGGGTCCCACCATGAAGAGAATCCATCCGCGGTCCCGTGGACAGGCCTTCAAGATCCTGAAACGTTCCAGCCATGTCACCGTGGCTGTTTCCGAAAAATAATCATCCTGACAGAAGGAGGGAATGAATAGTGGGTCAAAAAGTTAATCCACATGGTTTCAGAGTGGGCGTAATCGATGATTGGGATTCCAAATGGTTCGCCGACAAGGACTATCAAAAGAATCTGTTGGAAGACATCAAGATTCGTGATTTCATTAAAGATAAACAATTCCAGGCTGGTATCTCTCGGGTTACCATCGAAAGAACGGAACAGAAGATGCGGATCAGCATCTACACCGCTAAACCTGGTATCGTCATCGGCCGTCAGGGCAGCAACATCGAACTGCTGAAAAAAGACCTGGCCAAAATGACCGACAGCAAGCTGGACATCAACATCATCGAGGTTAAACAACCGGATATGGATGCCACCCTGGTTGCTGAAAACGTTGCTTCCCAGCTGGAACGCCGGATCGCTTTCCGCCGTGCCATGAAGCAGTGCGTGGGCCGTACCATGCGTCTGGGTGCCAAAGGGATCAAGATCCAGTGCGCCGGCCGTCTGGGCGGGGCTGAAATCGCCCGTACCGAAAGCTATCGTGATGGCAGCATTCCTCTGCATACCCTGCGTGCCAACATCGACTATGGGACTGCTGAAGCTCATACCACTTATGGCCGGATCGGCGTAAAGGTATGGATCTACAAAGGCGAAGTCCTGCCGACCAAGGCCGTGAAGAAGGAAGCTCCTGAAGCGCAAGAAGGAGGGGCGAAATAATGTTATTACCGAAGAGAGTACAGCATCGTAAACAGCATAGAGGCCGCATGAAAGGCCGTGCAATGCGGGGCAACAGAGTGGCTCATGGTCAGTTCGGCCTGGTGGCCCTGGAACCGTCCTGGATCACCAACCGGCAGATCGAAGCCGCCCGTATCGCCATGACCCGTTACATCAAACGTGGCGGTCAGGTATGGATCCAGATTTTCCCTGACAAGCCTGTAACTGCCAAAGCTGCTGGCAGCCGTATGGGTAGTGGTAAAGGTTCTCCTGAATACTGGGTAGCCGTGGTTAAACCTGGCCGGGTTCTGTTCGAAATGGCAGGCGTTACTGAAGATATCGCTAAGGAAGCTATGCGTCTGGCCGGCAACAAGCTGCCGATCAAGACCCGCTTCGTTACGAAGGAACAGCTGGATGCCGAAGTCACCGCGCGTGAAAATGGAGTAGGTGGTGAAGCTTAATGAAAACTAACGAAATCAGAGAAATGTCTGTTGAAGAGCTGGAATCCAAGCTGGCAGGCTTAAAAGATGAACTTTTTAATTTGCGTTTTCAAATGGCAACCGGACAACTGGACAATCCGATGAAGATCAGAGAAGTCAAGAAATCCATTGCCCAGATCAAAACGATCCAGCGGGAACGCGAAGTGAACGCTTAATCCGGGTTAGACCCTAAGCGAAGGAGGAAACATTCCGTGGCTGAAGAGAGAAACTTGCGTGTTACGCGTACTGGTAAAGTCGTAAGCGACAAGATGCAGAAAACCGTTGTGGTCGCTATTGAACGTCTGGTTCAACACCCTCTTTACAAAAAAGGCGTAATGCATACCATTAAACTGAAGGCTCATGACGAAAACAATGATGCTCATACTGGGGATATCGTGAAGATTGCTCAGACCCGGCCCCTGTCCAAAGACAAATGCTGGCGCGTCGTTGAAATCGTAGAACGGGCAAAATAAGATAGACTGCTGAGCATAGCTTGGCAAGGGAGGTAAACCATGATTCAACAGCAGACTGTGCTGAATGTTGGGGACAATACCGGCGCCAAAAAGATTATGTGCATCCGTGTGCTGGGCGGTTCCTATCGGAGATACGCCAACATCGGTGACATCATTGTGGCTTCTGTCAAAGATGCTACACCCGGTGGCGTTGTCCAAAAAGGTGATGTAGTGAAGGCCGTTGTGGTGCGTTCCGTAAAAGGCACCCGCCGTCCGGATGGTTCTTACATCCGTTTCGACGAAAACGCTGCGGTTCTGATCAAAGACGATAAGACCCCTCAGGGCACTCGTATTTTTGGGCCTGTTGCCCGGGAACTCCGTGATAAAGACTTCATGAAGATCATTTCCCTGGCACCGGAAGTGCTCTAAGAACAAGGAGGTGTTGCAGAAATGGCTGAAGCCGTGAAATTGCACGTGAAAAAAGGCGATACCGTGGTGGTATTGGCTGGTAAAGATAAAGGCAAGGAAGGCAAAGTGACCGCTGCTTTCCCGAAGAAATCCAAGGTGACTGTGGAAGGCGTGAACCAGGTAAAACGGCACACGAAACCTTCTCAGAGCAACCCTCAGGGTGGGATCATTACCAAGGAAGCTCCCATCAGCGTTTCCAACGTAATGCTGGTATGCCCGTCCTGCAAGAAACCGACCCGTATCAAAAAAGTGGCCGCTGGCAATGGTTTTGTCAGAGCCTGCAAAAAATGCGGGGAAGTCATCGATAAATAATCTTCGGGAAAGGAGGAAAACAGATGGCAACGAGACTGCAAGACAAATACAATTCCGAAGCTGTGAAAGGCTTAATGGAAAAATTCAATTACAAGAACGTCAACGAAATTCCGAAACTGGAAAAAGTTGTTTTGAATATTGGCTGCGGTGAAGCAGTGACCAACAGCAAGGCTATTGAATCTGCTGTGGCTGACATGACCATGATCGCCGGTCAGAAACCCATCATCACCAAGGCAAAGAAATCCATCGCTGCATTCAAACTCCGTGAAGGCATGCCCATCGGTGTGAAAGTCACCCTGCGTGGCAGCCGGATGTATGAATTCCTGGATAAATTCATGAACATTGCCCTGCCCCGGGTACGTGACTTCAGAGGGGTCAACCCCAAGTCCTTCGACGGCCGTGGCAACTATTCCATCGGCCTGAAAGAACAGCTGATTTTCCCTGAAATCGACTACGATAAAGTCGACAAAGTCCGCGGCATGGATGTTATCATCGTAACGACTGCTAAAACCGATGAAGAAGGCAGAGAACTGCTGAAGCTTCTGGGTATGCCGTTTGGGGCATAAGGAGGGAAAACCGTGGCAAAGACCGCATTGATTGAAAAATGGAAAGCGGAACCGAAGTTCAAGGTCCGCAAATATAATCGCTGCAAGATCTGTGGCAGACCGCATGCTTACATGCGCAAATTCGGCATTTGCCGTATCTGCTTCCGGAAGTATGCTTACGAAGGCGCTATTCCCGGCGTAACGAAAGCAAGCTGGTAAGAGCGGAAAAAGGAAGGAGGGCTTTTATAAATGACCATGACTGATCCGATTGCCGATATGCTTACGAGAATCCGTAATGCCAATTCGGTTCATCACGATAGAGTTGAAATCCCCTGCTCCAAAATCAAAACTGCCATTGCAGAGATTTTGAAGAGCGAAGGATTCATTAAAGATTTCGAAGTCGTAGCCGGTGAACACCAGAATGTGATCCGTGTACAGCTGAAATACGGTCCCAACAAGGAAAAAGTTATTTCCGGCATTAAGCGTATCTCCAAACCCGGTTTGAGAGTCTACACCCAGAAAGACCAGCTGCCTCGCGTACTGGGCGGCCTGGGCATCGCCGTAATCTCCACTTCCAAGGGCATGATGACCGACAAGGCTGCCCGGAAAGCTGGATTGGGCGGCGAAGTAGTGGCTTACGTTTGGTAAGATATTCCCTAGACCGGAGGTGCTTATAAGTGTCAAGAATTGGAAAAGCTCCGATTACCGTCCCTGATAAAGTTACGGTAACGGTGGAAGATAACCTGGTCTCCGTTAAGGGACCGAAAGGCGAACTGAGCCGTCAAATCAGCAAAGAACTGACCGTGGCCCTGAATGATGGGGTGATCACCGTGACCCGTCCTTCCGACGACAAGGTGCACCGCAGCCTCCACGGCCTGTCCCGTACCCTGATCAACAACATGATCATCGGCGTTACGGAAGGGTATTCCAAACACCTGGAAATCCAGGGTGTTGGGTACCGTGTAGCCAAGAAGGGCAAAGCCCTGAGCTTCACCCTGGGCTTCTCCCATCCCTGCGTGATGGATCCTCCCGAAGGCATTTCCTTCGACTGCCCGAACTCCACGGAAATCATCGTTTCCGGTATCGACAAGGAAAAAGTTGGTGCTGTGGCTGCTGAAATCCGCAGCCTGCGTGCTCCCGAACCCTACAAAGGCAAAGGGATCCGCTATGTAGGCGAACATATCATCCGCAAGGTTGGTAAAGCCGGCGCCAAAGGCAAGAAATAATTTCTAATAGGAAGGAGTGAATCTCTTGCTGAACAAGAAAGATAAAAACGCAGCACGTCAGAAACGTCACCTGCGTATGCGCAGAAATATTGTGGGAACGGCTGAAAAACCCCGTTTCAATGTATATCGCAGCCTGAGCAACATCTACGCTCAGATCATCAACGATGAAACTGGTGAAACTCTGGTTTCCGCCAGCACCGTGGAAAAGGCCAACAAAGCCAACTACGGCGGCAACATCGAAGCTGCTAAAGCTGTCGGCACTGAAATCGCCAAAAAAGCTCTGGAAAAGGGCATCAAGACTGTTGTATTCGACCGCGGTGGTTACCTGTATCACGGCCGTGTAGCAGCCCTGGCTGAAGCGGCTCGCGAAGCTGGTCTGGAATTTTAACAGAGGGAGGACAAAAGAGTGGCTAATTACGAAAAACAAGATGATGGCTTCAAAGAAAGAGTAGTCTTCATCAACCGCGTAGCTAAGGTCGTAAAAGGCGGACGTCGTTTCTCCTTCTCTGCTTTGGTTGTTGTTGGTGATGAAAACGGCAAGGTTGGCATGGGCCTGGGCAAAGCTGCCGAAGTTCCCGAAGCAATCCGCAAGGGTGTGGATGATGCCAAAAAGAACCTGATCACCGTTCCTCTGAAAGGCACCACCATTCCTCACGAAGTAATCGGTGTGTTCGGTGCAGGCCGCGTCCTGCTGAAACCGGCTATGGAAGGTACCGGGGTTATCGCCGGCGGTGCTGTCCGTGCCGTCCTGGAACTGGCTGGCGTTCGGGACATCCTGACCAAATCTCAGGGTACTTCCAACCCCAACAATGTGGTCCGGGCAACTCTGCAGGGTCTGAAATCCCTGAAGAACGCCAAAGAAGTTGCTGCTCTGCGCGGCAAAACTGTTGAAGAACTGTTAGGCTAAGGAGGTAGCATGATGGCACAGGTAAAAATCACGCTGACCCGTAGCTTAATCGGGTATCCCAAAGACCAACGCGCTACTGTCAAGGCTCTGGGTCTGACCAAGATCCGTACCAGCGTTGTGAAAGAAGACTCTCCTGCTCTGCGCGGTATGATCCACAAAGTGGAACATATGGTCAAAGTAGAAGAAGTGAAGGCGTAATAAGGAGGTCTGCAAATGTATTTGCATGAATTGGCTCCCGCTGCCGGCTCCAAAAAAGCTCGCGTCCGTGTAGGCCGCGGTCTTGGTTCCGGCCTGGGCAAAACATCCGGCAAAGGCCAAAAAGGTCAGAAATCCCGTAGCGGCGGGGTGAAACGTCCTGGGTTCGAAGGTGGCCAAAAGCCGTTGTACCTGCGTCTGCCGAAACGCGGTTTCTACAATAAATTCGGCAAACATTACACTGAGATCAATGTGGAAGTATTCAACTGCTTTGACGACGGTGCTGTAATCGATCCTGTAGCCCTGATCGAAGCCGGCCTGGTGAAAAACATCCGTGACGGCATTCGTGTCCTGGGCAATGGCGAACTGACCAAAAAGGTCACGGTAAGAGCCATGGGTTTCAGCAAAACTGCTCAATCCAAGATCGAAGCTGCCGGCGGTAAGGTAGAGGTGATCTAATTGGCATCAGCCCTTGATAACCTGTTAAAGGCTACGGAACTCCGAAAGAAAGTATTATTTACCCTTGCGATGTTCATAGTATTCAGGGCTGGTACGCAAATTCCCGTTCCGGGGGTTAACGCAGCCATGATCGAACGGCTTTTCACCAGTGGAAACCTGTTCGGTCTTCTGGATCTGTTCTCCGGCGGTGCTCTCAGCAAATTCTCCATATTTGCCATGAGCATTACTCCTTACATCAATGCGTCAATTATTACGCAGCTGCTGACAGTGGTGATCCCGACTTTGGAAGAATGGTCCAAAGAGGGAGCGGAAGGAGCAAAAAAAATCAACAAAATCAACCGCTATGCGGCGGTGGGCCTGGGCGCCATTCAGGCAATCGGAATGGCATATGGCTTGCGGGCGGCAGTCAACAACCCTGACTTCTTCTCCTTTGCCATGATTGTCATCACCCTTACCGCAGGCTCTCTGCTGCTGATGTGGATTGGGGAACAGATTACGGCCAAAGGGATCGGGAACGGGATTTCTTTGATCATCTTTGCCGGGATCATTTCCCGACTGCCCAACGGGCTGGCTGTGATCGGCCGGTACCTGCAGGCAGGAACTATCAACGTCTTCAACGTATTGATCTTCGCTGTGCTGGCTGTACTGATGGTGATGTTCGTGGTGGCCATTACGGTTTCCTACCGGAAAGTCCCCGTCCAGTACGCAAAGCGGATCGTAGGTCGGAAGATGTACGGCGGACACACCACCTACATTCCCCTGAAGGTGAATCAGGCCGGTGTTATGCCCATCATCTTCGCTTCTTCCGTATTGATGTTTCCTGTGACCATTGCGCAGTTCATCAAGATCCCCTGGATCCAGAAAGTGGCCGGCTATTTAGCATGGGGCACACCGTTGCAGACCTCGCTGTACATCCTGCTCATCCTGTTCTTCACTTACTTCTATACCGCAGTAAGCCTGAACATCCCGGATATGTCCGACAACATCAAGAAATACGGCGGCTTCATCCCCGGGCTGCGGCCTGGCAAACCGACCACGGACTATCTGGACAAGGTGATGAACCGGATCACCCTGGCGGGTGCTGTTTTTCTGGCGTTCATTGCTATTATGCCCAACATGATCGTCTGGCTCACAGGAATTTCCGGAGTATACTTCGGCGGAACGGCTTTGTTGATCGTAGTTGGCGTAGCGCTTGACACAATGAAACAGGTAGAGTCCATGACCCTCATGCGGCACTACCAGGGTTTCATGAAATAAGGAGAGAGAACATGCATATTCTTTTAATGGGACCTCCTGGCGCAGGCAAGGGGACCCAAGCGGAAAAATTAGTTGCCGATTTCCCCATTCCCCATATTTCTACGGGAGATATGTTCCGTGCGGCTGTGAAAAATGGGACGGAATTGGGGAAAGAAGCCAAGAAATATATGGACGCCGGCGGTTTGGTTCCGGACAGTGTCACGATCGGCATTGTGAAGGAACGTCTGAGCCAGCCGGACTGTGCCAAAGGATTCATCCTGGACGGTTTTCCCCGTACCAAAGATCAGGCAGAAGCCCTGGACGACATCCTGAAGAATCTCGGGATCTCCCTGACTGCTGCGGTCAACATCAGCGTGCCTGATGAAGACCTGGTAGCCCGGGTTACCGGCCGGCGGATCTGCAAAAACTGTGGTGCCACCTATCATGTGGTGTACAATCCTCCCAAACAGGAAAACGTATGCGACAAATGCGGTGGGGAACTTTACCAGCGGGATGATGACAAAGAAACCACTGTGAAAAAACGTTTGGAAGCGTACCATAGCCAAACTGCTCCTCTCATTGCGTATTACAAGGCGGAAGGCGTGTACAGGGAAATTGACGGCACTCAGCCCATCGACAAGGTGTATGCTGACGTGGTCGCTGCTGTAAAAGGGTAAGGAGGCATAAGCGTGTCAAAACAAGATGCGATCGAAGTAGAAGGTACTGTCTTGGAATCTTTACCCAATGCGATGTTCCGGGTAAAACTGGAAAACGATCATGAAATCCTGGCACATATTTCCGGAAAAATACGTATGAACTTTATTAAGATCCTCCCAGGGGATAAGGTGACCGTAGAGCTGACGCCCTATGATCTGAACCGGGGTCGGATTACTTATCGGTTCAAATAAGAGGATTGGCAAGAGGAGGTTCAAGCAACATGAAAGTAAGACCGTCTGTAAAACGCATTTGCGAAAAATGCAAGATTATCAAACGCAAAGGCCGCGTCATGGTCATTTGCGAAAACCCGAAACATAAACAGAGACAAGGATAAGAAGGAGGTGCTTTGAATGGCTCGTATCGCCGGTGTAGATTTGCCTAGAGATAAACGTATCGAATACGCTCTGCCGTACATTTACGGGATCGGTCTGACCCTGTCCCGGGAAATCCTGGCTAAAACCGGGATCAACCCTGACACCCGTGTCCGGGATCTGACGGAAGCGGAAATTGCCAAGCTGCGTGAAATCCTGGATCATGAATACAAAGTGGAAGGGGACCTTCGCCGTGAAGAATCCCTGAACATTAAACGCCTGGTGGAAATCGGTTGCTACCGCGGCCGGAGACATCGTGCAGGCCTGCCTGTACGGGGTCAGAACACCAAGAACAATGCTCGTACCCGCAAAGGCCCGAAAAAAGTGGCCGGCGCTAAGAAGTAAGTCTGTCTAAGGAGGGATTAGACGAGTGGCTGGTAAAAAAGTTGTCCGTGCCAAACGGAAAGTAAGCAAGAACATTGAAGCTGGTGTAGCACATATCCGCTCCACCTTTAATAACACGATCGTAACGATTTCCGATCTGAACGGGGCTGTCCTGAGCTGGGCTTCTGCCGGCGGTCAGGGCTTCCGCGGTTCCCGGAAAAGCACTCCTTTTGCAGCTCAGATGGCTGCTGAATCCGCTGCCAAAGCCGCTATGGAACATGGTCTGAAACGGATCGAAGTATTCGTCAAGGGCCCCGGCGCTGGCCGTGAAGCTGCTATCCGCGCTCTGCAGGCTGCAGGCCTGGAAGTGGAATCCATCAAAGATGTGACTCCCATTCCTCACAACGGCTGCCGTCCGCCGAAACGCAGAAGAGTATAATTGGAGGTGAAAGACTAGATGGCTATTGATAAGACTCCTGTTCTGAAAAGATGCAGATCTCTGGGCATGTCTCCGGCTTTCGTTGGGGTTATGAAAGAATCCAACCGGCAGCCGAAACGCCAGTTCAAAAAGAAGAGCGAATATGGTATGCAGCTGGCTGAAAAACAGAAAGCCAAGTTCATCTATGGCGTTCTGGAAAAACAGTTCCGCGGCTACTATGAAAAAGCCAAGAAAATGGAAGGCATCGCTGGTGCCAACCTGCTGATCCTGCTGGAACGCAGACTGGACAACGTGGTATACCGCATGGGCCTGGCCCATACCCGCCGTCAGGCTCGCCAGCTGGTGACCCATGGCCACATTGCCGTAAACGGCAAGCGCCTGGACATCCCCTCTGCTCTGGTTAAAGCCGGGGATGTAGTCTCCGTAATGGAAAACAGCCGCAGCTCTGCCTACTTCAAAGGCATGGCTGAAGTCCTGGGCAAGACCTCCGTTCCTGCCTGGATCTCCGTGGACGCTCAAAACCTCAGCGGAAAGGTTGACCGTCTGCCGGTTCGGGAAGACATCGACGTACCTGTTGAAGAACAGATGATCGTCGAATTGTACTCCAAGTAATCCGATACTGTTCTCCACTTACTTATACCGCGTATTGTGGTAATGCGCGAAAGGAGGCTTCCGCATGAAGGAAATCGAAAAACCTAGCCTGGTTGTCGACGAAATTTCTCCTGACGGACGTTATGGCAAGTTCGTCTGGGAACCTTTGGAACGTGGATACGGTATTACTTTAGGTAACAGTCTGCGTCGTGTACTGCTTTCTTCCTTGTCCGGCATGGCTGTGACGGGCATTAAAATCGATGGAGTCCTCCATGAGTTCTCTACCATTGAGGGAGTCAGAGAAGACGTTGCGGATATCGTATTAAACATCAAAGCCCTGTGCTTCAAAGTGGGTCTGGATGACCAGACCTCCTTTGAACCCAAGACGTTCTACATCAAGAAGGCTGGCGAAGGCGAAGTGACCGGCGCCGACGTGATCACCGATCAGGACACGGAAGTTCTGAATCCGGAGCTGCACATTGCAACCCTGGACAAGAACGGATCCCTGAACATGGAAATCTACGTTGACGTGGGCCGTGGCTACGTCCAGGCGGAGAAGAACAAATCCAAGGATCAGCCCATCGGCTTCATCCCTGTGGATTCCATCTACTCCCCCATCACCCGTGTGAAATTCGGTGTCACCGATACCCGGGTGGGCAACGTGACCAACTACGACCGGCTGACCCTTGAAGTATGGACCGATGGGAGCCTGGGGCCGGATGAAGCTGTGACTTCTGCAGCCGAAATCCTGATCAAGTATCTGGCTCTGTTCAAGACCACCAACGTGCCCCGCATCCAGGGGGACGAAGATGGTACCAAGACCAGCGATGAAGGCACCAAGTCTTCTGTGCTGCAGATGTCCATCGATGATCTGGATCTGACTGTCCGTTCCAACAACTGCTTGAGACGGGCCGGCATCAATACGGTAGAAGATATCATCAACAAGACGGAAGACGAGCTGATTTGCGTCCGCAACCTGGGCAGCAAATCCTTGGAAGAAGTCAAGAACAAAATCGAAGAATTGGGATTGCACCTGCGCAATTCTGATGAAGAATAGGAGGAAGACGAAAGATGTCCTACAGAAAATTCAACCGGAACACCAGCAACCGGAAAGCTATGTTCCGCAGCGTCTTGACCGCCTTCTTCAAAAACGAGAGAATCGAAACCACTGAAACGAAAGCAAAAGAAATCAGCGGTCTGGCTGATAAAATGATCACCCTGGCTAAAAAAGGTGATCTGAGCGCTCGTCGTCAGGTTCTGGCATTCCTCGTGGATGAAGATGCCACCAAGAAGCTGTTTGATGTAATCGCCCCCAAATACGCTGACCGCAACGGCGGTTATACCCGTATTTACAAAACGGCTCCCCGCCGCGGCGATGCTGCTGAAATGGCAATCCTGGAACTGATCTGAGTTCTGTAAAAAAGGGCTGTTGCGCATGCGACAGCCTCTTTTTTGTCACTGGTCAACGGTCACTGGCCGATGGAAAGAACCCGTGGCTGACGGGTTCTTTTTTATTGTATCCGGATTTCACCTTATGATATACTGAGGCTGCCGGATTCATGTTTTCCCGGCAGACTGGTAAAAAATCAGAAAAAACAGAAAGGGTGAGATCCATGAAACTGCTGCAAGGCATCCGTACGCTGGTGCTGGGGGGAATCCTGACTATGGCCGGGGCTTCCGGAGCTCTGGCGGAATACACCAGCTGGCAGGATACGGACTATGATTTCAGCCAGGTGAAGACGGTGTACCTGTCGGATATGGATATGAGCGGCTACCATCTCCAGAGTGGTACCAAGGCTCAGAAAATGCTTCAGGACTACCGGAAAAAAGCCGGAAAGGCCAAGGGGGTGAAAGTGGTGCTGGCCCCGGAGATCCAGTTCCGGGCTCTTTTGCCGGGAGAAGGGGAAGAAAAAGACCCCCTGGTTTCTGCTGGAAAAACAGAGAAATCAGGGGAAAAAGACGGGAAAAGTCAGGTCCAGACAACAGATGGGGAAAGAAGAGCAGTGGCCATCCCCCAGGCAGCCCTGGACGCAGGGGCCCAGCTGTACATCCTGGCCGCCCTGGACAACTGCCAGGTGGATTCTTACCTGGTGCCCGCCCATACGGAATGGAAGACCCGGGAAATCGATGACAGCTACCGGGATGACCAGGGAAACTGGCATACGTTTTATCGGACCATCACCTATCCGGAATACATCCCGGATTATTACGTGCCCTATGCCAGCGTCACCGTCCGGTTCCTGTGGTTCGACACCAGAACCGGGAAACTGGTGGCCTCCAGCGAAGATGCCCGGGTACGGGACAGTGAAAACGATCCCTTGGGAGTGTACAACCGGATCATCGACCGGTTCTTCAAGAATCTGAAGGAAACGGTGAAAAAGTAAAAGGGGCTGTTGCATGCGCAACAGACCCTTTTTCACAATCGATACGTTACTCCCAGAAGGGCCGTGCGGCCGTAGGCGGGGCAGTCTCCCAGGGTCCGGGAGCCCACGTCTTCGTAACTTTCGTCCAGCAGGTTCCTGAGCTTCAGCCAGGTGCTCCAGTGCTGGTTGAATCTGTAATTGACATTGGCGTCCAAGGTGAAGGCATTGCCGGTGTACCATCCTTTGTCCCGGCCCCAGGCGGCCTGGAACAGCAGGCTGTTGGTCCACCGTTTGTCCCGGTAGGTGAGGGCCGCCTTGACGGCATGGGGCGCCACTTCATCGGTGTATTGGGGATCGATGCCGCTGCCGTAGGTGGTGTCCGTACGGGTCCAGGCGTAGGAGGCGGTGAGACCGTATCGGGGACTGAACTGGTCTTCCCAGGTGACCTGGATCCCGTCCTTGTTCTGGCTTTCCAGATTTTTGGGTGTCCAGGTCCCGGCTGCCCTGTACCATACAATGGGATTGTTGATGTGGGACACAAAGGCGTTGGCCCCCAGGGTGCTGTGGCTGTTGAGCCGGTACCGGATGCCTCCGTTCCATTTAAAGCCGGTTTCCGGCTGGAGGTGCTCATTTCCCCGGATCTTCCAGGCTCCGTCAGAATCCCGGTTGTAATTGTTGTAGTACAGTTCGTCCAGGGTGGGGACGGAATAGATCCGCTGGAGGGATCCGTAAAAGGTCAGTCTGTCGTCCGGCCGGTATTCCAGGGAGTCTCCGTACACATATTCATTATCGAACCGGGTGTTGTGATTGAACAGGGAGGTGCTCTGGAGGGACAGCTTGCCGTACCGGGTCTTGGTGGTCACATAGCCGGACAGATTGCTGATGCCCTGGTTGTAGTTCTTGGCAAAGTTATGGGCATCCAGCAGGTTCTGCTCCGTATCCAGGGAGGTGTGCTGCCAGGTGATCCCTGCCGTGACGGTGGAATGCTTCCCCACTTTCCAGCCGTCCCGCCAGTCCAGTCCGTTGGTGTAAGCCTTCCACCGGCTGTAGCTGGGGAGTTCATCCTGCTCTTCCGTTCCTGCGGGGTAGTAAGAATCAGCCTGGCTGTAGTTGTGATACAGGGAAATCCAGCCGGGAGCCGCTGTGTCCTCTTTGTAGTTGTAGGTCAGATTCACATTGTTGGCCAGCTTTTCCGGGCGTGGGAGATTTTGGCGGCATCCTCCCGGGCCAGAGCCGGCAAAGGCCGGAACCCGGAAGAAACCATTCCCAGCACCGCCAGGAAAAGAGAAAAGGAAATTTTTCTGGAAGGAGTCATGATCCTGGTCCTCCTATTCCAAGGCTTTCCAGAGGGGCCGGTCCTCCTCCAGCACCATATAGCTGTGGGGAGTGCCGGCTTTGGGCAGGGAAACGGAGCCCGGGTTCCAGTACCGATTGTCCTGGCCCCAGGGCTCGTTGGCGGGGATGTGGGTGTGGCCGTGGAGGAGGATGTCTCCGGGCTGGAGGAGAGGCGGGTGCTGGAGGTTGTACCGGTGGCCGTGGGTGACGAAGATCAGGTGATGGTTCCATTCCAGCAGGGCATAGTCCGCCAGCACCGGGAACTGGAGGACCATCTGGTCCACTTCCGCTTCGCAGTTGCCCCGAACGCAGAAGATCCGGTCCTTCAGGCCGTTCAGGAGGGCAATCACCTCTTTGGGGGCATAGCCTTCCGGCAGGTCGTTCCGGGGCCCGTGGTACAAAAGGTCGCCCAAAAGAAGCAGTCGGTCGGCCCCTTCGGCACGGAACCGTTCCAGCAGCTGCCGGGTGAACAAGGCGGACCCATGGATATCAGAAGCAATGAGCCATTTCATGAGTATCAGTCCTTTCATGGGTCCATTATAACAAAAAAGGAGCTGTGAAAAAATAATTCACAACTCCTATATTTGCCAGCGACAGCTGGCTTCCATCAGCTAGAGACTAGTGACTAGAGACTAGTGACAGGGTGTGAAAAGTATTTTCACACCCTTTATTACTTCAATCCCCAATACCGGATCCCGTTCCAGTAGAGAGGTTTGTACACTTCCGCCTTTTCCGGCAGGTGCACGTCCCGGAGGATGTACCGGAGGAATTCTTCCGGACCGGTCCGGTCCACCATGTAGCCGATGTGTTCCTTGCCCCCGGGAGCTTCCGGGTCGATGTACTTCCGGGCGTAGTCATACACATTGCTGACAATCTTCACAACGCTGTCCGCATCCGCCCATTTGATGAAGTCCACACCCATCCGGGGGTTCTTCTTGCCGCTGCGGCCCAAAAGAGTGATCCGGAAATACTGGGTCCTGCTCCGGGTCCAGGCCCGGTTGGGGCAGGCATGGGCGCAGACTCCGCAGCCGATGCATTTTTCCACGTTCCGCACCGGGCGGAATTTGTCCATGTGCAGGGCTTCCACGGAAAGCTGTTTGCATTTCTTCACACAGGCGCCGCAGCTGATGCACCGGGAGGGATCGAACTGGGGCTCGGTCATGCCGATGATCCCGAAATCGTGCATCCGCACCTTGCAGCAGTCGTTGGGGCAGCCGGTAAGGGCCACCTTCACATGGAGGTCGTTGGGGAAGATGGCCTTTTCGATCCGTTTGGCCAGGGCGGTGGTGTCGTAGTTCCCGAAGGGGCACACCCGGTTCCCCACACAGGCCATGATGTTCCGGGTCCCGGAAGCGGGATAGCCGGTGCCGGGGGCTTCCTGGTTGATGTCCAGTTCCTCGATGATGGGCTGGAGAGCCTTGTTCACTTCGGGAACCTTTTCAAAGGGAATCCCCAGGATCTCGAAGCCCTGGCGGATGGTCAGATGGACCTGGCCGTTGCCGTAGGTTTCCGCGATTTCCTGGATCTTCCCCAGTACATCGGCGGTGAGATGGCCGCCGGGCACCCGCACCCGGGAAGAGGTGATGCCCCGGTGCTTGGTCACCCGGTAGGCGTTCTTTTTCAGTTTTCCACAATCCATATCCAGCATGGGACGCCTCCTAGTCAATGAAGGACCGGACCTGGGTGTATTTGAACACCGGTCCATCCTGGCACACGTAGATTTCGCCGATCCGGCAGTGGCCGCATTTGCCCACGCCGCAGCACATTTTCCGGGATTCAGAGACCCAGATCTTTTCTTCGTCGAAGCCCAGGCCCAGCAGGGTCTTGATGGAGAATTTGATCATCATGGGAGGACCCACCACCACGGCAATGGCGTTGTCCGGATCCTGGAGGTTCATTTCCGGGATGTACTGGGTCACCAGGCCCACATGGCCGTCATAGTCCGGGTCGTCATCCGCCTTGTCCACGGTGTAGATCAGATTCATGCCGCTTTGTTTCCACCGTTTCAGGTCTTCCCGGAACAGGATGTCGTGGGGGGATTTGAAGCCCACGATCACCGTCAGCCGTTCGCATTCGTCCATATGGTCCGCAAAGTAGTCGATGACCCCGTGGATGGGGGAAAGACCGGACCCACCGGCCACCAGGATGATCTCCTTGCCTTTGAACATGTTCACGTCGAACCCGTTGCCGTAGGGTCCCCGGAGGAAGAAATGGTCCCCCACGTAGTTTTCGAAGATTTCGTTGGTGAGGCTGCCCACTTTCCGGATGGTGAAATCCAGGGAATGGTCGGTGATGCCGCTGACGGAAATGGGGGCCTCCCCGTATTTGGGGATGGAGATCTCAAAGAACTGGCCCGGTTTCACCGGATGTTCCTTGCCCCGGTCATAGGCCATCCGGAAGGTGTATTCCAGGTCCGCATGCTTGATCACTTCCAGGATCTCGGAGCGGAAGGGCAGGTAGGTGTTATCTTTCATCTTTCGTGACCTCCTTCATGCCGTCCGCCAGTTTGTCGATGCAGCGGACAAAGGAAATGTATTCCGGGCAGATGGCATCGCACCGGCCGCAGCCCACGCACATCTGGTATCCGGCCCGTTTCTTGAAGTCCAGGACCTTGTGGAGCACCTTGAAGCGCATCCGTTCCCCGCCCTTCTGGCGGAACTTCAGGCCCCCGGCCACGTCGGTGTAGCCGTCGATCATGCAGGAAGCCTGGACCCGGCGCCGTTCCCCGGCTTTGCCGTTTTCCGTGTAGAAAAGATCCTGCATGGACCAGCAGGTGCAGGTGGGGCACACCAGGGTGCACCGGCCGCATTTGATGCACCGTTTGTCGTATTCGTCCCAGATGGTGCTCTGGGCTACGGCACTGGTCAGGTCCTCCGGCACCGTGACGGTGAAGTCGTTGGCTTCCACAGCGTCAGGGACCACGTCTCCACAGAGGGTTCCGGCCTTTTCCAGGGCGGCGGCCAGGAAGCTGTCGGCGGCTTCAGCCTGGTAGCCCTCTTCCCGGCGGTTCAGGGCTGCGTCCCAGCCGGCGGTACGGTTGGTGCCCATGCTGACGCAGAAACAGCCCTCAAAGGAATGGTCACAACCCATGAGGACGAATTTGATCTTGTCCCGGCGGGACCGGTAGTAGGAATCTTCCGGTCCGTTCTGGAGGAAGATGTAGTCGAACCGCTGTACCGCCGCCAGGTCACAGCTCCGGAGCAGGACAATCTTGCCCCGGTCCGGATCCTTGGCTTCCGTGACCGTTTCTTCCGTAAAGTACAGCAGGGTCTGGCAGACCGGCAGTACCGCTTCCTTCCAGGAATAGTCGGACCGCTGGTCCCAGATCACTTCTTCCGGCGCGGTCACCGTCCCATAGCGGATCACATCCGTTTCAGAAAAGCGGCCGGTCCCTTCGAACCGTTTGGGAGCGTAGATGTCATACTCCCGGCTCCAGTCGGCGAATACCTGACGGAGCCCATCTTGTGTCAGTTGATAACCCATGTTTTTCTCCTCTTGCAGCGCAGTTATAAGGGTCATGGGTCCGCCACCCGTGCGGCAGACCCTTAGCGGGGACATTGTAACATACAGTCTGTACAGATGTCTGTTGTTTCTGCAACCATGTATGTGTCAATAAGTTCTCGGTGAATCCTTCATCGCCGTATAG
>NZ_FR902012.1:0-3355 GCF_000437815.1 Acidaminococcus sp. CAG:542 | reverse complement strand
CAAAAGGCCGCCGGATTTTCCGGCGGCCTTTTTTCACAGCACCCCGCTACTATCAGTGGTGGTAATATACTTGGCGGGAATGGGGTTGTCCAGGTGGTAGATGATGGTGATGGGCTGGCTGCCGCTCCAGCTGGATAGTTGAGCGGTGCCCAGGAAGGTGTAGTTCTGGGAATTGCCCTGGGAATCTTTCTTTTGATCCCGGACAAACAGCAGGACAATATTTCCCTTTTCCCGCTGATGGATGTACCGCTGCCCTGTGGGGGATTCCGGGGTGGTGGCGTTCTGGCTTTGCCAATGGAACAGCCGGTCGTTGATGGAATAATCTTCGTACCGGGTGGATTCGGAAAATTCCTTGTCCGACTTATTCAAGGTCACCAGGAATACATCCGTATCCTGGTTCACCAGGCTACTGTTTTCTGGGTGCAGGTATTTTACCCCTTCCCGGACACTATTGGGCTTGGCCAATCCCAGAGCGGCGAAAATCTGGTCTCGGGAGTAGTTGCAATAGACTTCCAGGGCACAGGGGTAGGGGAGAGTCGCTTTTTGGGGAAGGATGGTAAAACGGTCAAACTGGAGATACAGGACAGCCTGGATTTCCTGACTTAGTTCCGGGGTCCGTTGCCAAAGGTGGATGGCCTCCCAGGGGTCCCTCAATCCGGCCTCCTGCCAATCTTTTCCCCATAAGGTGAATTGCCACATCCGCAGATATTGTTGCTGAAGGGCCATCAGGGATTTCGGTGCTTCTTTTTGCTGGAAGGAATTCTTCAAAAAAGTGATCCACAAGGGAGAATCCATGCCTAACAGCCGGGGCAAAGCCCGTTCCAGGACTTTTTCTTCCGGGAATTCCGGAAAATTCGGAATCACCTGGGCCTGGGCACACAACCGGGCATAGGTCCGTCGACCGTTATAAAAGACTTCCGGTTTTACATTGGCGGCCTTTAAGAACTGAGCCAATGTGGGGACTGTTCCTCCCGCGGCATCGTACAGATCCCGGATACATTCCTGGTAAAAAGCATCTCCCCGGAGTCGGGACCGGATATTATCCAGCACCCGTTTCTGGGCGATTTCTTCCAGCTGGATGGAACAGCCTTTGGGCACATGGGGGAACCCATCTTTGACTTCCCGGGGAATGGACACATTGTCCCGGCCCACCAGAGCCTGGAACCGGCTGGCAAAATCATATTTTCTGTTGGCCTGGGCCACAAAGTCCAGTACGGTGAGACAATCCTTCCCCTGGTCCAGACGGAGCCCACGGCCCAGCTGTTGGAGAAATACTGTCATACTGTTGGTAGGACGCAGGAACAGGATAGTGTTGATGCAGGGAATATCCACCCCTTCGTTGAACAGGTCTACCACGAAAATAAAGGTAAGGGCTCCGCTGGCCAGCTTTTGACTGGCGCTTTGCCGTTCCTCATCTGATGATTGGGCATCCAGGGCCAGGGCAGGAATCCCCTGTTGGTTGAAATAGTCCGCCATAAAGTGAGCATGGGCTTGGGAGACGCAAAACCCCACCCCATGGATTCCCTGCCAATCTGCCGTATACCGATCCACCGCATCCAGAATGGCCTGGGCCCGCTTATTGGCCGTATGGGATTCCATTACGTACAAGTTGGTTAGGGCTCCAATATCGTAATGGCCGTTGGTCCATTTTACATGGGTCAGGTCCACCGTGTCCGATACCCCGAAATAGTGGAAGGGACACAGCAACCGCCGCTCAATGGCTGCCGGCAAACGGATTTCCGCAGCAATATGGTCGTCAAACCAGTGGAGAATATCTTTTCCATCCATCCGCTCCGGAGTAGCCGTAAGTCCCAGCAGGATCTGAGGCTGGAAATAGTTCAGCAGTTTCTGGTAAGATTGGGCCGCCGAATGGTGGAACTCATCCACGATGATCATATCGTAATAATCCCGGGCCATATGGTCCCATAGGGCTAGACTGTTGCAGGTTTGGATGGACATGAACACATGATCCATTTGGGCCGGATGCTTACCAGCCACTGCCAGTTCTCCAAAGTTCGGGTCCTTTAAAACCTGACGGAAACAAGACTGGCTCTGTTCCAAAATTTCTTTCCGGTGGGCAATGAACAGCAGTCGGGCTCCTTCTGGACGACTTTCTTTGAACCGCCGGTAATCAAAAGCCGAAATGGCCGTTTTTCCCGTCCCGGTGGCTGCTACAATCAAATTATGGTACCGGTGCCGCTCCCGCCGCTCCACTTCCAGGGCGTCCAGGATCACCTGCTGATAGGGATAAGGCCGAATGGTAAAGGAGTAGGTAATCTCCTTTCCTTTTTCCGTGCCCTGATACCGTTGTTGATGGATGGCTTCCTTCAGTTGAGGCAGGTCATCTTCTGTATAGGGCTGAAAATCCTTAGAATGCCAGTAGGTTTCAAAAGTGGCATTCATCTTGGCCATGATTTCCGGCATATCCTGCTGGGTTACTTTCATATTCCATTCCAAACCATCGGCAATGGCCGCATGGGACAGGTTGGAAGAACCCACATAGGCAGTGGAATAGCCACTGTTCCGCTGAAAAAGATACGCTTTGGCATGGAGCCGGGTTTCCTTCACATTATACGAAATCCGCACTTCCGTATTGGGAAGCTGGGAAAGGATCTCAATGGCTTTGGGGTCTGTAGCACCCATATAGGTAGTAGTCAGGATCCGCAAATGGCCACCGGCTGCAGTAAAAGTCCGCAAATAGGGGAGAATCAAGGTCAGACCAGAAAATTTAATAAAGGAAACCAGAAAATCAATTCGGTCGCTGGAGGCAATTTCCCGGCGGAGTTCTGAAACCATGGAAACGTCCTTCTGGCTGTTGGTAAAAAGAAAAGAGCGGGAAAGAGAAGTAGCCGGCCGAGGACGATGGACTTCCTGGACCTGGTTCAACCGGTGCTGCAATTCCAGCAAGAGAAAATCCTCCCGATCTACCTGGTTTCCTGTAGCCAGTTCCGGAGATTTTTCTGTCAGATAATGGACCAGTCCATTGGTGAGAGAAAGTTCCTTCTGGAGTAGACTGTCCCCATTCTGGTCTGCCAGATCTTTCAGGCAAAGGTGCACTAACTTCCGGATGTAGTCCGAAAGATATCCCACCGCTTCCTGAGGATCCACCTTGTCCGAAACCGTAGCCCAGACTTCCTTCCGGTCTAACGCTTCCTTCAGCTTTTGGTCTAACTTTTGAGAAATAACTTTTTCGTAGAGTCCATCTTTTAATCCGTCCATAGCCAGCCTCCCTTTGGTGATAGGGATATTATAGCATGAATGGAGGGGAAAAGCGGTCGGAGACCATCTGCCGGGGGCAACTGGTCATGAGCTGACAGTCACTAGTCACTAGTCTCTAGCGGCAGGAGGGAACCCG
>NZ_FR902011.1:0-4309 GCF_000437815.1 Acidaminococcus sp. CAG:542 | reverse complement strand
TCCCGCCAGGGACGAACGGGTCTGCCCTCCCGACGGAAGGGTGAGGTGCAAGTCAGTACGGGTATAGGAGGACTTTTCCCCTTTGGGAGGCCGGGACGGGTTTGCCTGCGGCGAAACCCCTACGTCGTCTCCGTCGAAGCAACGATAAAAAATTTTTGACTCTATTTCTGAATAACTATACGGCAATGAAGGTTTCACCGAGAATTTGTTGACACATACGACGGGGCTGTTGCCTGTGCAACAGCTCCTTTTTCTATGGTATAATAAATATTATCTATATCAAATCAACGAAAGGCAGGGATCCCCATGGTCCGTACCACAACCAAAGACATGACTTCCGGCAGCATTCCCCGGCTTATCCTGGAATTTGCCCTGCCTCTGATGATCGGGAATATTTTCCAGATGCTGTACAACACGGTGGATTCCATTGTGGTGGGGAATTTTGTGGGGACCCAGGCCCTGGCGGCGGTGAGTTCCACCACCATGATCACCAACATGTCCGTTTTCTTTTTCAACGGATTCTCCATTGGGGCTACGGTGATCATCGGGAAATGCTTCGGAGCCAAGGACCACGGCCTGCTCCACCGGGCGGTGGAAACCACCATGGCGGCCACCTTCTGCCTGTGCGTGCTGTTCACGGTGTTTTTCTTTGCCGGCACGGATTTCATGCTCCAGTTCATGAAGACTCCGGCGGATGTGTTCGACCAGGCGGCCCTCTATCTCCGGATCTATTTTGCCGGGGTCACCGGGCTTCTGGTGTACAATATGGGCAGCGGGGTGCTCCGGGCGGTAGGGGACACCAAGCGGCCCCTGTATTTCCTGATCCTTACCAGCATCCTGAACATTGTCCTGGATCTGCTGTTTGTGCTGGTGTTCCACTGGGGAATCGCCGGGGTGGCCTATGCCACCATCATCGCTCAGTTCATTTCCGCCGGAGCCACCCTGGGGGTGCTGCTCCGGACCCGGGATGTGTACCGGTTCTCCTTCGGGGACCTGTGCCTGGACCGGAACCTGCTGAGTCAGATTTTCCGGGTGGGGCTGCCTACCGCCGTCCAGAGCATCATCACTTCTTTTTCCAACATTTTCGTCCAGTCCTACATCAACTTCTTCGGGGCCACGGTAATGGCCGGATGGGGCTGCTACAACAAGCTGGACCAGTTCGTCATGCTGCCCATCCTGTCCATGGCCATGGCAGCCACCACCTTCGTGGCCCAGAACATCGGGGCCAAAAAGGAAAAACGGGCCAACGACGGGACCGTGTCCTCCATCCTTCTGAGCCTGGTTATTACCGGGGCCATTGCCGCCCTGCTGTTCATTTTTGCTGATTTCTCCCTGCGGCTGTTCACCGGGGACGAAGCGGTGATCCAGTCCGGGGTGGGATTCATACACGTGAACATCTTCTTCCTGCTGTGCAACTGTGTGAACCAGGTGCTGGCCGGTGCCCTCCGGGGCCGGGGAGATTCCATGGGGCCCATGGTGATCATGCTCCTGTCCTTTGTGCTGGTCCGGCAGATCTACCTGTACATCATGACCCGGTACATCAGCAATACCCCCCTCACCGTAGGTTTCGGCTACCCGGTGGGCTGGACCACCTGCTGCGTGCTGGAGGTACTGTATTTCTGGATGTATTGGAAGAATAGAAAATAAGGATTGCTGACCAAAGGGGCTGTTGCTCTTGCAACAGCCCCTTTTTTTATTCCACCATCTCTATCAGCTTCTCCACCAGTTCTCCGCTCCGGGTGAAGCTTTCCAGGTCCAGGTTCTCTTCTTTGGTATGGTTCTTGGTGTAGCCGGTGGCTATGCCCAGGGAAGGGAGGCCTTTGGCGTTGAAAATGTTGGCGTCCATGCCTCCGCCTCCCTGTTCGATCCGGGGCTGGATGCCCATGGCCTTCAGGGCCCGGCAGGCCAGAGCCACTACCGGCTCCTTTTCCTCCAGCCGGAAGGGGGCGAAGGAAATCTCCGCACTGGAAGTGACCTGGGCTCCGGTGCCCTGGACGCTTTCCTCACAGTGCCGGCGGAAATAGGCCATGTAGTCTTCCAGCTTCTTCCGGTCCCGGCTGCGGCTTTCTCCTTTCACCCAGGCCCGGTCGCAGACAATGTTGGTGGCGGTGTTCCCGGTGCCCAGCAGGGGGAAGTTGGAAACCGTCTCTGCATCCAGCCGGCCGTCCTTCAGGGTATCCAGCAGGTGGCACAGGATGTGGGCGGCGTTGATGCCCTTTTCCGGTTCGTTGCCGGCATGGGCGGCTTTGCCCCGGACTTCCGCCTGGAGCTTGGCCAGACCGGGGGCTCCGTTGATCAGCCGGCCCAGGGTGCCCGGGCTGTCCATTACATAACAGAAAGGACTCTGGAACTGGGACAGGTCCAGGGCCCGGCCGCCCCACAGGTTGGCTTCTTCCCCCACGGTAAAGGCGATTTCCAGACGGGGCAGAGGCTTGCGGGAGGCCAGGGCCCGGCGGACCCCGTCCAGGATGGCGCAAAGGCCGCTTACATCATCGGCGGCCAGGATGGTGGTGCCGTCGGACACCAGGTATCCGTCTTTTTCCTGAGGGCGGATGTGGAAGCCGTTGGCCACCCGGTCCATATGGCTGCAGAACAGGATGGAACCGGGCCGGTCCCCTTCCCGGAAGGCCGCCAGGTTCCCGGTATTCCCTCCAAAGGTATCCCCTGCCCGGTCTTCCGTTACCGTAAAGCCCAGGGCCCGGAGTTTTCCGGCAAGGGTGTCCGCAATGGCCCGTTCCTTGCCGGAAGCGGAATCAATCTGTACCAGCTCTTTGAACTCTTCAACAATATCCATAGGTTTCTCCCTTCTTTTTTACAGGATCTTGGCCATAATGGTGGCCACTACAATGGAAAGCACCGTTACGGAAGTGAAGCCGGAAATCACATAGGCAGTGCCAATGCGTTTTTCCAGGTAGTCGATTTCTTCCGGAGTCTTTCCCACGGTTTTGGCGATTTCCTCACTGATCAGCTGGGTGCCGGGATAACCGATCATCTGGCACATGGCGATGCCGATGCACAGGTCCTTGTCTCCCACGATCTTCCACAGAGGCAGGATCTTAAAGGCCAGGACGATGCCGGCTACGGTTACGGCGAACACGGCCACCACGGTGATCCCCAGCTGGCCCAGCATGCTGAAATCCACTTTGGCCAGAGAGGGGACGATGGCGGTAAGGGCCCCGAAAATGAAGAAGCCGCTGGCGTTGGCGTTTTTCTTGATCAGGTTGGCAGGCACCAGCCCCAGGTTCCGGAGCACCAGGCCGATGATCATGCACCACAGGAACATCCCCACCCAGTTGTGGGTCAGTTTGCCGCCGATGGTGCCCAGCCAGGCACTGGCGGCCCCGATGCACAGGCTGATGTAGATGGTGAACCGGCGGGTGTTCCGTTCCGCCCAGCTCTGCCGGGGGCTGTCCTGGGGAATCTCTTCCCGGGTCAGGACGCTGTCCGGATCCGCTGCCTTCTGCTGCCGGTATTCTTCCACATACCGGCGGGCGGCTTTCAGACCGAAGTAGGAGGCGGGCAGGGTGCCCACGAATTTCTGGGTGGCATAGAGGAAGGCGGCCAGGGCGGCGGTCATGGCCAGTCCCTGGTCTGTGGCGGCTTTGACCATGGTGGTGGTGGCGATGATGCCTCCGTTGATCACCGGTGCCGCAGCCAAGGCGTTGGCCCGGCCGATGAAGGGAATCAGCACCAGGCAGGAGGCAATGGCAATGGCCATGGCGATGCAGCTGGCGGCCACGGACCGCCATTCCCGCTTCAGCATGGCCAGGTCAATGGTGGTGCCCATGTTCAGCAGCAGCATCACCATGGAAATGGGCCCCAGGGTGGTGAGACCGGCCTGTTTGATGATGTCTGCCGGAATGATCTTGAAAATGAACAGGACCAGAAAGGTCATCATAATGACGAAAAGAGAAGAAAGCCGGGCCCGGGTCAGCTGGGAAATCAGATCCCCGAAAGCAAAAACGGCCAGGACAATCAGCAGTGCAGTCCACATGGTCATAAAAACATACCCCCCGAAAATAAAATGAGGGCGGTGAAGGAGTTTCCCGCCCCGGATAAAAGAATACGGCAGTTTACCTGAGCAAACTGAAAATATGAATGAAATTTTAACACGTGGCGGCAGGGAAGTCAATAATTTCAGGTACATTTATCCATTGTTTACTGATGGATGTTTACGGTTGCAATAAAAATATAAGTTTGCAAATAGAAACATTACAAAAGTAACGGAGCATGGCCGCCCAGAGGGCAGAAGCGTCTATACTCTTTCAACCGCGAAAGCTCTCCGCCGGGAGGGCAGACCCGTTCGTCC
>NZ_FR902010.1:0-21789 GCF_000437815.1 Acidaminococcus sp. CAG:542 | reverse complement strand
CGCGACCGGGGGTATGAATTTCTTCACGCCCCCTTATCTTCCCAACAACCGCAAAAATTCTGCCTCGTCCAGGATGGTCACTCCCAGATTCTGGGCCTTGGTGTACTTGCTGCCCGGGTCGGCTCCGGCCACCACGTAATCGGTCTTTCTGCTGACACTGCTGGTGACCTTGGCCCCCACTTCCTGGGCCATGGTCTGGGCGGTGGCTCTGTCCAGGGTGGGCAGGGTACCGGTGAACACCATGGTCTTCCCATAGAAGGGATGGTTCTCATCCTGAGCTGGTCCGGAGGTCATTTCCATATTGAGCCCCAGTTCCTTCAGCCGTTCCACAAAGGCCTGGTTCATGGGATCAGCAAACCAGGTGACCACGCTTTCCGCAATCACCGGACCGATGTCCGGTGTCTGGGCCAGGTCTTCCTGGGTGGCTGCCATGAGCTTGTCCATGGTGCCGTATTTCTGGGCCAGGGTCCGGGCCACCTTGGCCCCTACGTGACGGATCCCCAGGGCAAAGAGCAGCTTGTCCAGGCTCTGGCTCTTGCTCCCTTCGATGGCGCTGATCAGGTTGTCCGCGCTTTTAGGGCCCATCCGGTCCAGCTGCTGGACCTGTTCCCGGGTCAGGAGATACAGATCTCCCGGATCCTTCACCAGCCCGGCTGCCGTCAGCTGGGCCAGCACACTGGGGCCGCAGCCGTCGATGTTCATGGCGTCCCGGCTGGTAAAATGGATCAGCCCTTCCCGTCCCAGGGCCGGACAGTGGGGATTGGTGCAGCGCCAGGCCGCTTCTCCCGCCTTCCGTTCCACCTTCCAGCCGCATTCCGGGCAGGTTTCCGGCATGTGGAACTCTTTTTCCTCCCCGGTCCGTTTTTCCGGCACCACCCGGAGCACTTCCGGAATGATTTCCGCGGCTTTGTTGATGATAACATGGTCCCCGATCCGGATATCCCGTTCTTTGATGAAATCTTCATTGTGGAGGGTGGCCCGGCTGATGGTGCTGCCGGCCAGCCGCACCGGCTGAAGTACGGCAGTGCCGGACAGCCGCACCGGCTGAAGTACGGCAGTGGGGGTCAGCACCCCGGTGCGGCCCACCTGGATCACAATATCTTCCAGCACCGTTTCCGCCTGTTCCGGAGGGAACTTGTAGGCCATGGCCCAGCGGGGATCCTTGCCGGTGGCTCCCAACAGGTTCTGCTGCCATACGTCGTTTACCTTCACCACCACTCCGTCGGTGTCGTAGCCCAGGGAGGCCCGGCGTTCTCCGTGCTTTTTGATCAGTTCATTGGCTTCCTGGATGGTGTCCACCAGGGTCCGGCCTTCGGTGGTGGTGAACCCGTACTGCTGGAGCATGTCCATGGAGGCGTTGTGGGTGGGCAGGTTCCCGGCTCCCACTCCGATGCCATAGGCAAAAAAGGCCAGGGACCGTTTGGCGGTGACCCGGGGATCCAGCTGGCGCAGGGATCCGGCCGCCGCATTCCGGCAGTTGGCGAATTCCTGTTCCCCGGCTTCCTGCCGCTCCTCGTTCAGCTTCACAAAGGCCTGCCGGGGCATGTACACTTCTCCCCGCACATCCAAAAGCTCCGGGATCTCCATGCCGGGAATGGGCTTCAGCACTTTGGGAATGTTGGCAATGGTCCGGACGTTTTCCGTAACGTTTTCCCCCACCACTCCGTCACCCCGGGTGGCCGCCCGGACGAACCGGCCATTTTCATAAATGATGCTGCAGGCCAGGCCGTCGATCTTGGGTTCCACCACATACTGGACTTTGGCATCCTTCGGCAGCCCTTCATGGACCCGCCGGTCGAACTCTTCCATCTCTTCCGGGGAAAAGGCATTGGCCAGACTCAAAAGCGGGGTCATGTGCCGGACTTCCGTAAATCCTGGCTTGGCATAGCCTCCCACATGCTGGCTGGGAGAATCCGGGGTCACAAGCTCCGGATTCTCTGCTTCCAGGGCTTTCAGTTCCCGCATCATGGCATCGTATTCCGCATCGGTGATCAGGGGATTGTCCTGGACATAATACAGATAGGAATTCTTTTTCATCACGGCCCGCAGCTCGTTGATCCGGGCTGCCGCCGCCTCTTTGGTCATTTCACTCATGGCACTCTGCTCCTCAGATTTTCTGCAGGATCTTGTATTTGGTGGCCAGCTGTTTGATGCCGCTGCCCGGGAAGGCCACAGTCACCAGCTGACCCTCGCTGCCGTCAGGACGGGCTTCGATGATGGTCCCCACCCCGAACTTCTTGTGCCGGCATTTGTCCCCGGCCCGGAATTCCGGCACCGGACCCCCTTCCGGCACGAAATGGCTCCGGGGAGATGGGGTATCCAGGATGCTGCCTCCCCGGTTCCGGGCAATGTTCCGGAGGCTGGCATGGGTGCCGGCGCTGCCCTGATGGCCCCGCTGACCCCCGTAGCTTCCGTAGGGGCTCCGGCGCACCGCCACGTTTTCGATCAGGTTCCGGGGAATCTCCTGGAGGAACCGGGAAGGGGGATACATGACCACATGGCCGTACACCATCCGGCTCCGGCAGCTGGTGAGATACAGCCGCTTCTTGGCCCGGGTGATTCCCACATAGCACAGCCGCCGTTCTTCTTCCAGTTTGTCCTCGTCTTCCAGACTCCGCTGGCTGGGGAACAGGCCGTCTTCCATGCCTCCGATGAATACCACCGGGAACTCCAGCCCCTTGGCGGAATGGAGGGTCATGAGGGTGACGGAATCCTGGGTCAGCTTGGCGTCGTCGATGTCCGCCACCAGGGCCACATGGTTCAGGAAGTCTTCCAGGGTCTTGTTGTTCTCTTCCCCGGGATCCTTGGCAAATTCGTCGGCGATCCGGAGGAATTCGTTCAGATTGTCCAGCCGGCTCTTGGACTGGTCGGACCCTTCCAGCCGAAGAGCTTCCAGATACCCGGATTTTTCCAGCACCTGGGTCATCAGGTCCTTCACCGGCAGGGTATCCTTCACCCGGGCCAGTTCCTGGATCATGTCACTGAAGGCCTGGATTTTCCCAAAGGCCCGGCCCAGCACCTCTTTGGCCTGGACGGTCTGGAGCACTTCCGGCAGGGTCATGCCGCTTTCTTCCAACAAGCTCCGGACCTTGGCCACGGTAGCCGCCCCGATGCCCCGCTTGGGTTCGTTGATGATCCGCTCCAGCCCCTGGATGTCCCGTTCGTTGGCCAGGAACCGGAGATAGCTCAGGGTATCCTTCACTTCTTTCCGGTCGTAGAACTTCAGGCTCCCTACCATTACATAGGGGATCCCGTTGTTGATCAGGTTTTCTTCAAACATCCGGCTCTGGGCGTTGGTCCGGTACAGGATGGCCATATCCCCCAGTTTGGTGCCGTCATTCTGGAGCTTCCGGATCTGGCCCACCACGAATTCCGCCTCTTCCCGGTCGTCCCGGGCCTGGTAGTAGGCAATGGGCTGGCCGTTGCCATTTTCCGTCCACAGGTTCTTGGGCCGGCGGGCGGCGTTGTGCTTGATCACTTCATTGGCCGCATCCAGGATCACCTGGGTGGACCGGTAATTCTGTTCCAGCTTGAAGATCCGGGCCTGGGGGTAGTCCTTCTCGAAATCCAGGATGTTGCTGATGTCCGCACCCCGCCAGCCGTAGATGCTCTGGTCAATATCCCCCACCGCGCACAGGTTGTTTTCCGGAGCGCTGAGCAGTTTGGCCAGCAGGTACTGGACATGGTTGGTGTCCTGGTACTCGTCGATGAGCACGTAATGGAACTTGTTCTGGTATTTTTCCCGGACTTCCGGCACGGTCTGGAGCAGCTTCACCGTCAACAGCAGCAGATCGTCGAAATCCACCGCATTGCTCTGGACCAGATGCTTCTGGTATTCAGCGTAGATCTCCGCCACCTTCTTGGCATGGTAGTCCTCCGCCTGCCGGGCAAAAGCCGCCGCATCCACCTGGGCATTCTTGGCATTGGAAATGGTGGCCAGGAGCCCCGGAAGGGGATAGAACTTCTCGTCCAGGTTCAGCTTTTTCAGAGCTTCCTTCAGCACGTTTTTGCAGTCGGAAGGATCATAGATGGAAAAAGACGTGGTGTACCCGGGAAGAGCATTGATGTCCCGCCGGAGCAGCTGGTTGCAGAACCCGTGAAAGGTGTACAGCCACACGTCCTTGGCGGAAGGGCCCACCAGGGCATCCACCCGCTGGCGCATTTCCTTGGCCGCCTTGTTGGTGAAGGTGATGGCCAGGATGTTCCAGGGCTTCACCCCTTTTTCCAGGAGGTAGGCAATTTTGGTGGTCAGGGCTTTGGTCTTGCCGCTGCCGGCCCCGGCCAAAATTAAAATAGGCCCGGCAATCTGACGGACTGCCTCAGCCTGCTGTTCGTTCAAAGAAGCTAAAAGGTCTCTCATTTTTTCCTCGATTCTATGTTTTGTTCCCTAATATTCTAACAGATTCGGTCTTTTTTTGCTATAATAGAAGAATCCTTCAAATGAACCTGTTTTAGAAAGGAAGTCTACTATGGAACAATTCTGCGAAAAGGTTTTCCACCTGAAGGAAAACCACACCACCATGCGGACGGAGATCATTGCCGGGATCACCACCTTCATGACCATGGCCTACATCCTGATCGTGAATCCCTCCATCCTGAGCGCCACCGGCATGGACAAAGGGGCCCTGCTGACGGTCACCGCCATTGCCTCCGCCCTGGGCACCTTCTTTATGGCGGCCTTCGCCAACTATCCCTTCGCCCTGGGACCCGGCATGGGACTTAACGCCTACTTTGCCTACACCGTTTGCCTCCAGATGGGGAACACCTGGGAAATGGCCCTGTCCGCCGTACTGGTGGAAGGGATCATCTTTGTGATCCTGTCCCTTACCTCCATCCGGGAAGCCATCTTCAATGCCATCCCCATGACCCTGAAGCAGGCCATTTCCGTGGGGATCGGCCTGTTCATCGCCTTCATCGGTCTGCTGAATTCCCGGATCATCGTAGCCAACCCGGCCACCAAGGTGTCCCTGTATTCCTTTACCAAGGCCATGGCCGACGGCACCTTCCACAGTGTGGGGATCACCGTGCTGATCGCCATGGTGGGGATCCTGCTCACTTCTTTCCTGATCATCAAGAACGTCCGGGGGAACATCCTGTTCGGCATCCTGGGCACCTGGATTTTGGGGATGATCTGCGAAGCCACCGGGCTCTACGTGCCCAATCCGGAACTGGGGACCTTCAGCGTATTCCCTGATCTGTCCCGGGGCCTGGCGTCCTTTGCCCCCATCAGCCCCACGCCCCTGTTCCTGCAGCTGGACTTCTCCCATGTGCTGAGCCTGAACTTCTTCGCCGTCATCTTCGCCTTCCTGTTCGTGGATACTTTTGACACCCTGGGGACCCTGATCGGGGTGGCTGCCAAAAGCGACATGCTGGACGAAAAGGGTCAGCTGCCCCACATCAAAGGAGCCCTTATGGCTGACGCCTGCGCCACCTGCACCGGGGCGCTCCTGGGCACCAGCACTGTAACCACCTTCGTGGAAAGTGCCGCCGGGGTTTCTGAAGGAGGCCGCACCGGACTCACGTCCATTACTGTAGCCATCCTGTTCCTGTTGTCCCTGTTCTTCAGCCCCTTCTTCATGGCCATCCCCTCCTTCGCCACCGCTCCGGCTCTGGTGATTGTGGGGTTCCTGATGTTCTCTTCCGTGACCAAGATCAACATGACCGATCTGACGGAAGCCATCCCCGCCTACATTGCCATCATCGCCATGCCCTTCGCCTACAGCATTTCCGAAGGGATCTCCTTCGGGGTCATCACCTACGTGATCCTGAACCTGTTCGCAGGACACAAGGACAAGATCAGCGGCTTGATGTACGTGCTGGCAGTGCTGTTTGTCTTGAAGTATGTGTTGTTGTAAGGATTAAAAAAAGACCGCTTCGGCGGTCTTTTTTTGTCAGCGGTCAACGGCCGAAGGATGCCAGATGCCCACGCATCTGCCTTTGAACGTGAAACCCGGCGGGTTCCCTCCTGCCGCTAGAGACTAGTGACCAGTGACTGTCAGCTCATGACCATCTGCCCCCGGCAGATGGTCTCCTTTTGCGTGAGACAGAAAAGCGGCCCTGCCCCTTTTCACCCCCGCCCCCTTACACCCTGTGATGCAACTTTTACTCTTTCTCCTCCGGCTGGGGAGCCAGCATGATCTTGATGATCTCCTTATCGGTTTCCCGCATGCCTTCCCGGCCCAGCTGGCTTACGTTGCGGATGGTGGCTTCCACGCCGTTGTTCACGATGCCGTCCCCGCTCTTGAACTCGTTGCCGCTCTTGTACATGGAATAGCCCAGGAGCCCGGCTTCCACGCTGGACGCGATCTTGGCGGCGCAGGAAGCCTTGGCCCCGTCGCAGATGATCCCGGACACGATAGCCAGGGAGTTCACCAGGGTGTGGGAAATGGCTTCGTACCCTTCTCCGTGGAGATAGGCGATGCCGCAGCCGGCGGCGCACCCGGCGCTGACGGCCCCGCAGTAAGCGGACAGCCGGCCGATGCCGGTCTTTTCATGGATGGCAATCAGGTTGGACAGTACCAGGGCCCGGTACAGTTTTTCCTTGGAAACATTCAGTTCCTTGGCATATTCGATTACGGGCACGGATACGGTGATCCCCTGGTTGCCGCTGCCGGAATTGATTACAACCGGCAGTTCACAGCCGTTCATCCGGGCATCGGACCCGGCAGCCGCCTTGGCCACTGCCCGGTTCTTGATGTCGCTGCCGTAGGTCTTCAGCAGCACGGAACCGATGTTGGCCCCGTAGTTCCCCAGCAGCCCTTCTTCAGAAATGGCGGTGTTGCACTGGATCTGGGGATCCAGCATGGGCTTCACGTCTTCGATGTCACAGGTATTGGCGAAATCCAGGATGTCTTTGATGTTCAGCAGGTTCTTGTCCGCCAGGCCCACTTCCCTGGTTTCGTCCTGGCAGCCGGCGCCTCCGTCCTTTTTGGCTTCGTACAGGTTCTTTTCATCCTTCTGGATCAGGACGATGTTGGTGTGGTACTGGGCGATCCGCACCAGGGAAGAATGGTCTCCCTTATGGAGTTTGACAATGATGTCGAAGATCAGGCCATTGTCCACCGCATCCACCTGGATGGGCACGTTCTTCAGGAAGTCCTTCATTGCTTTCTTCTGTTCCGGAGTCACTTCCGCAATGACTTCCAGCTGCTTTTCAGATTTGCCGCCCACGATCCCGGCAGCGGCTGCTGCCTGGATGCCTTTCAGTCCGTCAGTGTTGGGCACCACCACGCTCTTTACGTTCTTGATGATGTTGCCGCTGACGCCGATTTCCACCTTGTCCGGCATTTCACCCAGGATTTCCCGGGCTTTGGCCGCCGCATAGGCGATGGCGATGGGTTCGGTACAGCCCATGGCCGGCACCAGTTCTTCCTTCAAAATCTGTACATAGGTCTGATATCTGTTATCCGTCTTTTCCATGTTAGTCTCCCCTTATTTCTTCCGATTGAAAGTCAGCCGCATCTGGTGCCACACCACATCTCCGTGGGTGGAATCAGAAATTCCTTCATCCACAAAACCGAATTTGGCATAATAGTGGACCAACCGGTCCTTGCAGGTGAGTACCACTCCCTGCCGGCCCTCCGCCTGGGCCGCATCAATGAATTTTTCCAGCACCTTTCCGGCCAGGCCCTGTTTCCGGCGGTGGGGATCCGTGTCCACCCCGAAGATCATCTGCCAGGCCCCGTCTTCCTGGTGCATATCCGCTTTTTCATACATTTCGTCGGTGAGATCCGGGTGATCCGTCACCAGTCCGTTCACAAAGGAAACCAGCTGATCCCCGTCCCACAGAAGGAAAAAGTGATTGGGATAGGCCTTCACCCGGTCCGCGATGGATTTCCGGGTAGCCGCTTCTGCCTGAGGGAAGCAGGCAGCTTCCAGGCTGGCGATGGCGTCCACATCCTGGGGTTTTGCACAGCGAATTTCCATATCAGTCTTCCTCCTTTTTCCCGCTTTTGTTTTTGTCCTGGAGAATATCCACAATGGTCTTTTCCGTTCCCGTCATGCCGGGGGAAGCGATCCGTCCCATGTTCTGCATGGTTTCTTCCGGAGTGGCTCCGTTGATTCCGTGAGCATCGAAGATATAGGCGTCATCCATGGCCAGGGCTGCCGAAGCGAAGGCCATTTCCACTGCCGTCATGCCTTTCATGACGCAGCCCTGGTTGCCTCCGTCGCAGATCATGCCGGTAATGGAACTGGCCATGTTGTTGAGGGCTCTTGTCATGGCCTCTGTATCCCCGCCCTTCAGGAACACCAGGGCGCAGGCGGCACCGGTCCCGGCGGCAATGGCGCAGCCGCAGAAGGCGGACAGCTTGCCGGAGTATTCCTTGATGTACATGCAGATCAGATAGCTCAAGGCCGTGGCCCGGAGCAGCTGTTCCTCACTGCATTTTTTCACTTTGTAAAAAGCGTAGAGAGGCAGGGTGGCGATGATCCCGTGGGCCCCGGAACCGGTGATGCTCATGGCAGGCTTGTCCAGGCCGATGACCCGGGCTTCGATGGCTCCGTTGCAGATAAGGGCCGCGGTCTTCACCACATCTTCAGAGAACACCTTCCCCCCGTTCATGGCCAGGAGCACCCGGGCAAAAGTGGTCCGGGGGCTGTCCAGCCCTTCCTGGAACAGAGCCATGTTCATGGTGAAGGCTTCCCGGATAAAGGCAATCTCTTCCAGAGGCACGGTCCGGGCGTAGTCCGCCAGCTGGGCCAGGGTGTACCGGTGGATTACCGGCACCTGTTCTTCTCCTTCAGCTTCCGTGATTCCGGCGGTTTTATCCAGCAGCGTCCGGCCGTCTTCCGTTACCTTCACTATGTTGGTGTGGGCGTCCTGGATCAGGCAGGAGGCACTGTGGCTCCCGGCAGCCACCCGGGCTTCGATGGAGATCCGGTTGGTGATTTCGCTCATATGAACGGCGATCTTCCCTGCCTTCACCATGGCTTCCGCTGCCTTCACATCTTCATCCGTGATCCCGTCCAGGCACAAAAGCCCTTTGTCCGGGTCTGCCGCCAGGGCTCCCAGGGCCGCCGCATAGGCGTTCCCCACATGGCTGGTGCCGGGGATGCCGCAGGTAAAGGCGTTTTTGTAGATGCCGCTGTTCAGGAACAGCTCCACCTTCTCCGGTTTTTCCGGCAGATGGCGGCAGGCAGTGGAAACCGCCAGGGCAATGGCTCCAGGTTCCGTCACCCCCAGGGCCGGTTTCATATCCTCACGGATCAGTTGGGTCAAAGCATGCATGGTTGTGATCTCCTTCGTTTTATTGGTAAGGACCCGCCCAAAAGGCGGGTCCTCTCCTTGGGCCGCTGACAGTTGGCAGCTGACCGTTGACAGTCTTTATTTCAGTACTTCCTTCAGATCCAGGGTCTTGCTGCCGTCTGCTTTTACGAAGCAGGGGATCCCCAGACGTTCGGTGCCCCGGATTTCAGCGTACAGCGGATCGCAGTCCCGGAGGGCCAGGTACTGTTTCAGGTCAGCATGGCTGGCCAGGATATCCACAAAGTCGATTTCCGCGCCGGCAGCGGCCAGCTGGTTCAGGGCATAGAGGGTGTCGGGGCAGCAGTGGCTGCCGATTACTTTGATCTGCATAAGTCATCTCTCCTTATGTTGTACACTGTTTCACAGGTATTATACCAGATTTTATTTGTTCACGCAGTCGCATCCACCGATTTGGGCGACAATGGCTGCTTTTTCCGGATCGGTCTTCCGGTCGGATTTTTTGTCCATCCATCCCTTGCCTTCCACCATCCGGCTGATCATCATGGAAGCCACGGTATCCCCGGAAGAGTTCAGGCAGGTGGCCATGGGGTCAACCAGATAACCGATGGTCACGATGATGGGGAATGCTTCCCGGGGGAAGCCAATTTCGACATCCGGATGTACATGGACATCCTGGACGAGGAGAACATCCAGATCTGCCAGCACACCTACACTGGCCGGATCACCCATTACGGAGCCCTGACCAATATGGTGTTCCAGAACTACAATGTGAGGCTGGAGCAGTACATGATCTCCGTCCCCTCCCCCTACATCGACGGGGAACAGAAATAGGCCCTGGCCTTCGGCATCTCCTCCCATCCCCTGATGCCCACCTCCGCCAAGCTGCTCCTGAGCAAAAAAAGGCTGGAAAAAACTAAGGAGCTGGCCCAGAAACTGACCATCTCCAAGGAAGATATCCGATTGTTGAAGCTGTATAATTTGTTTGTGGTACTGTAATGAAAAGGGCCGCCGGATTTTCCGGCGGCCCTTTTGTCAGCTGACCGTTGACAGGGCTGTTGCGCAGGCAACAGCCCCGTTTCATCTCCTCCCCCTCTCGCTCCCCCATTCCACCGCCAGCACCAGGACAGCCAGGCCCCATAAAAAGGCTCCGGCTTCCTGCCATTTGTACTGCTGGAGGGCCAGGATGAGAGGAGTGCCGATGCCTCCGGCGCCTACCAGGCCCAGGATGGAAGCTTCCCGGAGATTCACATCCAGCCGGTAGAGCAGAGCCGTGGCTGTACTTTTTTTCAGCTGGGGCAGGATGGTCCACCGAAAGGCGGCGGCCCACCCGGTACCCATGGCCCGGCAGGCGTCAAAGGGCTGTCTGTCCCCGCTGTCCAGCCCGATCTGGAACCGTTTGGCCAGGAGACCGATGCTGCACACCCACAGGGTCAGGGTACCGGCAAAGGGGCCGGGCCCGGTAACCCGGAGCCACATGAGCCCATAGACGAAAACCGGTACCGTCCGGATGCCCAGGAGCACCAATCGGGGCAACAGAGCCCCTTGCACCGGCAGGAACCGGAAACTGGAGAAAAAGGCCAGGAAACCGGCGGCCATGCCTCCCCCCAGGGTTCCCAGGAAGGCCATGGCAAACGTCTCGCCCAGCAGCCAAGGCACTCCATCTTTTTCCAGGGAAAACAGCAGGGAAAGATCTGGCGTCAGAAGTCCCCGGATCATGGCCCGGGCTGCTCCCAGGCCTCCCCTGCCTGCCGGTTCCAGAGTTCCCAGGGATCCCAGGAAAAGCACTATTCCCAGTACCACCATCCCCTTTTTCATCCAGGATTGGAGCCGCCACTGGCCGTTCAGCACCTTCCCCAGGGCTTCGCTGAGACTTTCTGAAGCCAGCACAGCGCCGTAAAGCAGTACCAGGATGGACCCTACCCGGCTGTAGGCCCGCCAGGCCAGCTGCTGGTTCATCAGCAGCCCGATGCCCCCGGCTCCCACATATCCCAGGATGGCCGCCTGGCGCACATTGGCTTCCCACAGATACAGGGCATTGTTCAGATACCCGGGGAGCAGCCGGGGCAGAATGGCCCGGCAGAAGGCCTTTCCCCGGCCGCAGCCGGATGCTTCCAGGGCCCGGGCGGTTTTCCAGTCCAGATTCTCCATATCTTCATACCCCAGCCGGGTCATTACCCCGAAGGTACTGAAGGTGAGAGCCAAGGTACCGGCCAGAGTCCCCAGCCCCACCAAGAAGGTGCACAGAAGAGCCAGGATCAGGGCCGGCACCGTCCGCAGCAGCTGGATAAAGCAAAGGAAGGACACCCGGATCCAGGGATGGGGATCGGTCCGCCGGCTGCCCAGGACGGCTCCCAGAAGGCCCAGCAGACTGCCCAGGAAGGAGCCCGCCAGAGACATGCGCACGGTGCCAAGAAGAGGGCCTGCCGCTTCCTGGAAAAATCCCCTATCCGGGGGCACCATGGCCCGGGCGATGTCAAAGAACCGGCTGCCCCGCTCTTCCAGCAGTTCCAGGTCGAAACCTGTCTCGGCCAGGGAGACGGCCGTCATCCCCAGCACCAGGATCCAGACCGTTCTTTTTTTCATGACTCCCTCCTGTACAGCTGCCTGAGTCTGTCTTCCGTCCAGGCCTCCGGCGGCCCCTGGAACAAGATCCGTCCCTGACGGAGCCCCATCACCTGTTGGGAGAAAGCCATGGCCTGTTCCACATTGTGGCTGTTCATGACCACCGTAAGCCCCCGGATCTTCTGGAGCTTCCGGAGAAGTTCCAGAATGGCCTGGCCCGTTCCCGGGTCCAGGGACGCCACCGGTTCATCCGCCAGGATCACCGAGGCTTCCTGGACCAGAGTCCGGGCAATGGCCACCCGCTGTTTCTGACCCCCGCTGAGACTTCCGGCCAGGGTATCCTCCCTGTCTCCCAGTCCCACCATTTCCAAGGCTTGCCGGGCTTTGGACACTTCCTCTTCCGGGAACTTCCCCCACAGGGCACGCCACAGGCTGATCCGTCCCAGAGCCCCGCAGAGCACATTTTCCAGACAGGTGCTTTCTTCCACCAGACAGAAATCCTGGAAGATCATCCCCACCTGCTGCTGGACCTGCCGGCGGTGCTTCCCTTTCAGCGTATCGAACCGTCTGCCTTCTACCCACACTTCTCCGGACAGGGGCCGGACCATGCCGTTGAACAGTCGGAGCAGGGTGGTCTTCCCGGCGCCACTGGGGCCGATCAGAGATACAAAAGAACCCCGGGGCACGGAAAGGGACACCCCCTGAAGAATGGGATGCCCCTTTTCATAGGCCTGGATAATATTTTTCAGTTCCAGTGCGGTCGGGTTCATTGGAGTTCCTTCCGGATTTTCCGTTCCCCGTCATAGTCGGAAGCCTGGGCCCAGTCATACCCTTTGTGGCCGATGGTCTTCAGCACCTTCAGTCCTTCTTCCGTTTTCCCGATTTCGATCAGGGCTTCTCCCAGAGCCTTCCGGAAAGCCGGGTCCTGCATTACCTTGCTGGTTTTGCTTACGCTCACCGTGTCGTTGAAAATCTTCCCGGTGACCCCGATGATCCCTGTCTGGTCCCAGATGGATCCGGTGCCCCCCAGTTTGGCCTGCCAGTCTTTTTCCATCTTGGCCCGGATATGGGAATAAGCCACCATTACATCCACCTGGCCGGAAGCCAGACGGGCTGTGGAAGTAGTGTAGGAATCGGACTGGACCACATGGGACAGGTCCTTCAGGGTCTTCCCGTAATTTTCCTTCAGCCACAGGGAAGGATACAGGTAGCCGGAAGCAGATGCCGGACTCATCACCGCCCAGTTCAGGCTGTCCAGTTCCTCCCAGGTGGGCTTTTCTCCCTGCTTCACCCTGGCCAGCAGGGCCTGTCCCTTGGGGCTGGGGCCCACCACCACAGCAGACCGGTAGTACTTCACCAGATTTTTGGTGAATTTGTCCGGCTGGCCGTTGTTCCATACGGACAGATCCGTGGTATCCTTGTCGATGCCTTCCCGGAGGGCTGTCAGCAGCACATCCACATCCTGGTCACAGAGTACGTAGGTGGCCCCGGAAATGAAGCCCACATCGGCGCTGCCGGCACTAAGGGCTTCTCCCACTGCATTGTAGGAGGTTCCCACGTTCAGGGTGATTTTTTTCACGTCATAGCCCTTTTCCTTCAGTTTGGCCTGGAGCATCTTCCCCAAAGGCTCGGTTTTGGTCCGCAGGGTATCCGCATCCTGATAAGGTGAAATGGCGATTTTCAGTTCCGGAATGGTCCTGCTACCGACCTCCTATTTCTTTTCCGTGCTGCCGCAGCCGCCCAGGACCATGGCCCCGGCCAGCAGCACCCCCAGCATCTTCATCCAGTTCTTCACAGTACTTCCTCCTTTTCTACACAAAAAAACCGGCTGCCGCTTTCTTGGCGACAGCCGGTTTTTTGTACGGTTCCCAGGATGCGGCAGAGAGACTCCTCCCTCCGGCGGTCGGTACTTGGGTACCCTCTCAGCCCGGTCCACGGGCTCCCTCGCATCCCGGTCCCTGTTGCGTCCTTCCGCAAGGCAGGATCAGGGCGCTCCCCCTCATCCCACATGCAGACCGGATTTATTTCTTTTCTTCTTTTTCCTTCTTCACAACCGTGCTCCGGATATGGAGTTCCCGCAGCTGCTTTTCGTCCACCACGTTGGGCGCCTGGCACATCAGGTCGATGGCACTCTGGGATTTGGGGAAAGCAATTACGTCACGGATGGAAGGCCGTTTGGCCATGAGCATCACCAGACGGTCCAGGCCGAAGGCCAGACCCCCATGGGGAGGTGCTCCGAATTCAAAGGCTTTCAGCAGGAAGCCGAATTTTTCCTGAGCCTGTTCGTCGGTCAGGCCGATGGCTTCGAAGACCTTCTTCTGGATGTCTTCCCGATGGATACGTTCGGAACCACCGCCGATTTCCACCCCGTTCAGCACCATGTCATAGGCCTTGGCATATACATGGCCGGGATCGGTGAGCAGCTTATCCACATCTTCATCGCAGGGAGCGGTGAAAGGATGGTGCATGGCCACATACCGGTGTTCTTCTTCGCTGTATTCGAACATGGGGAACTTCACCACCCAGGTGAAGCACAGTTTGTCCTTGTCGATGAGACCCAGACGCTTGCCCATTTCCAGACGCAGGGCGCCCAGAGCGGCAGCCACCACCTGGGGTTTCCGGTCGGCCACGAACAGCAGCACGTCGCCTTTTTCCGCCTTGCCGGCTTCCAGGATCCGGTGCATTTCTTCGTCGGAGAAGAATTTGGCGATAGGAGATTTGATGGAACCGTCATCGTTGACGATGATCCAGGCCAGCCCTTTGGCCCCGTAGATTCCTACGAATTCCACCAGCCCGTCCAGTTCTCTCCGGGGAATCTTGTTGTAGCCCTTTACGTTGATGGCTTTCACCAGGCCGCCCTTTTCGATGATGTCCTTGAACACCTTGAACTGGGTCCCCTGGAGGGCTTCATTCATGTTCACCAGCTCCATGCCGAACCGCAGGTCCGGTTTGTCGCTGCCGTATTTGTCCATGGCTTCGTCCCAGGTCATCCGGGCCATGGGCACGGGAACGTCCACGCCCAGGGTTTCTTTGAACACATAGGCGATGAGTTTTTCCGTGAGGGCCATGATGTCATCCTGGTCCACAAAGGACATTTCCATATCCAGCTGGGTGAATTCCGGCTGACGGTCGGCCCGCAGGTCTTCATCCCGGAAGCACCGGGCAATCTGGAAGTACCGTTCCATCCCCGCAATCATCAGCAGCTGTTTGAACAGCTGGGGAGACTGAGGCAGCGCATAGAACTTGCCGGGGTTCACACGGCTGGGCACCAGGTAGTCCCGGGCCCCTTCCGGGGTGCTCCGGATCAGATCCGGGGTTTCGATTTCCAGGAAGTCCTGCTTGTCCAGGAAGTCCCGGACAGCCTTGGTCACCCGGTGACGGAGGATCAGGTTCTGCTGCATTTCCGGACGCCGCAGATCCAGATACCGGTAGCGGAGACGGACGTTTTCATCCACATCGATGCCATCCTGGATATAGAAGGGCGGAGTCTTGGAAGGATTCAGCACGTTCAGATCCTTCACCACCACTTCCACATCCCCGGTGGGCAGGTGGGGGTTCACGGTTTCAGCGCTCCGTTCCCGCACCAGGCCCCGGACCTGCAGCACATATTCGCTGCGGACCCCTTCCGCCTTGTGGAAATCCTTTTCGTCATGGGCCGGGTCGATGACCACCTGCACCAGACCGTGACGGTCACGGAGATCGATGAAGATGATGCCGCCGTGGTCACGCCGTTTGCTTACCCAGCCGCACAAGGTAACTGTCTTGCCGGCATCTGCTTTTCTCAAGTCACCGCAATGATGACTGCGTTCCATACTCATTCTTGTTAACACCTCTGGTTTTTATTTGTTGAAATAGGCTTCCAAAGCCCCGAAGCAGACTTCTTCCTGGCTGCTGTCCGCCATGTTCCGGACGGTGACAGCCCCTCTGGACCGTTCTTCTTCCCCGAAGATCAGGGCGAAACGGGCCTGTTCCCGGTTGGCCTGTTTCATCTGGGCCTTCATGCTCCGTTCCACCAGGTTCATGTCGCAGACAAGTCCCTTGTTCCGGAGATTGGTGACCACCCGGAAGGCATCGGCCACGCCCCCTTCGTCAGGAATGACGGCAAAGATGTCGATGGCTTCCTTGCCGGTGGGCAGCAGGTTCTGTTTTTCCATGGCCAGGAGGATCCGTTCCAGGCCGATGGCAAAGCCCACACCGGGAGTGCTGGGCCCGCCCAGTTCTTCCACCAGGCCGTCATACCGTCCGCCGCCGCCCACAGCGCTCTGGGCGCCCAGGGGGGAATACTGGATTTCGAAAGCGGTCTTGGTATAGTAGTCCAGCCCCCGTACCAGGTTGCTGTCCACTTCATATTCCACGCCGGCTTCATCCAGCAGCTTCTTCACGGTTTCGAAGTGAGCCCGGCAGTCGTCGCACAGATGGTCGGTGATTTTGGGGGCACCGGCCATGAAGGGTTTGTCCGCATCCACCTTGCAGTCCAGGATCCGCAGCGGGCTCCGGTCGAACCGGCTCTGGCAGTCTTCGCACAGTTCACCCAGATGAGGACGGAAATAGTCCTGGAGCAGCTTCCGGTGCTGAGGACGGCAGTTGGGGCAGCCTACGGAGTTGATCTTCAGTTTCAGGTCCTTCAGGCCGAAACGCTTCAGCACCGTCAGGGCCAGGAGGATCACTTCTGCATCCACCACGGGAGATTCCGCCCCCAGGGCTTCCACCCCGAACTGGTGGAACTGTCTCATACGGCCGGCCTGAGGACGGTCATACCGGAACATGGGTCCGATATAGAACACCTTCAGCGGCATGGGTTCCGCATACAGTTTGTTTTCCACAAAGGACCGAACCACGGAAGCGGTGTTTTCCGGGCGCAGGGTCAGGCTGCGGCCGCTCCGGTCCGTAAAGGTGTACATTTCCTTGTCCACTACGTCCGTGCCGTCCCCGATTCCTCTCTGGAAGAGTTCGGTGTGTTCAAAAATCGGGGTTCTGATTTCCTGATAGTTGAATTCCCGGCATACTTCACGAATGATTTGTTCTGCATAGCGCCAGCCATTGATGGTGCCCGGCAGAATGTCTTTGGTACCACGCGGTGCCCCTGTTAACATAAAAATCCCCTCCGTCCTCACGACTTGTTTGAACTTATTAATTTTAACACAGTTTATTGGTTTTTATCAACCTGGCCTTTTTCTCCCGCATGCCAAAAATACCCGTACAGCACCTTGATGATGGCCAGCACCGGCACGGCAAAGATCAGACCGGCCACTCCGCCGATCTGGCCCCCCACCATCACCGCCAGGATGATCAGCACCGGGTGCAGGGTGATGCTGTGGCCCATAAGATTGGGCATGATCACCTGGGCATCCACCTGGTAGTACACCAGGTACAGGATCAGCACCTTAAGGGCCAGGGACGGCTTCTGGAGCAGGGCGATGAACACCGCTGACAGGGTCCCCACCACCGATCCCACCAGGGGGATCAGTTCGCTGATCATGGCCAGGAACCCCAGCACCAGGGTGTACTGGACGCCCAGGAGGGAAGTCCCTGCTGTCAGGCAGACGGCGGCAATGAAGCACAGCTTGAACATGTTGTCCACATAGGCACAGAGCATCCTTCCCATGTCCGTCAGCACCCGGTCCGCCAGGTCCTGCTTTTCGTAAGCGAACAGGCCCACCACCATCTTCTTCAGGGTCCGCCAGTCCTTCAGGAAATAGAAACTGAGGAAGGGGACCAGGGCCATGCTCACCAGGCTTTTGGCCGCCTGGACTGTGGAGGCCAGCATGTCCTTCAAAAGCCCCATAATGTAGCTGCTCAGGCTGCTGGCCGCCTGCTGGAGCATGTCCCGGGTATTGGGGGGCAGCTTCTGGGCTTCACTGCCCAGAAACAGGCTGATGCTTTCGTTGGCCCGGGCGGCCAGTCCCGGCATGGCTTTCAGCAGGGTGTTCACCTGGGTCACCAGGGGAACGATCAGCACATTGGCCGCTGCATACAGGAACAGCCCGAACAGCAGAAAGGCAATGAGCACTGCCAGGGTATTGGGAAAAGGATGGCCCTTCACCTGGATCCTTTCCAGCCGGTCCACAATGGGATACAGCAGGAAGCTCATGCCGATGGCCAGGAACACCGGCAGGAACCAGTGTCCCAGGAGATAGAAAGCCCCAAAGCCCAAAAGGCCGAAAACCAGCTTCACCACCAGGCCCCGGGGCCGCTGCTGATACTCCGTCATAGGCTCACGACCTTACTGGAGGAACGGGTTCCGGCGCTTTTCCCAGCCCACTGTGGTGGCAGGGCCGTGGCCCGGCAGCAGTTTATAGTCGTCGGGCAGCACCAGGAGCTTGGTCTTGATGGAATCCAGGATGGCGTCATAGGAGCCTCCGGGCAGATCCGTCCGGCCGATGCTTTCCAGGAATACCGTGTCCCCGCAGAATACCACCCCGTCCCCGATGATGCACACCCCGCCGGCGGTATGACCCGGGGTGGCGGCAATGGTGAAGTCCATGCCGGCTACCGTGAGTTTTTCCCCGTCGGTGAAGAATTCATCGGGGGGATCGAATTTTTTGTCCCGGTTGGTGGAATAGGACAGGCTGCTGTTCCACACCCGGAGCATGGGAGCGTCTTCCCGGCTCATGTATACTTTGGCGCCGGTGGCGTCCTTCACTTCGTCCAGGGCGGACACATGGTCCCCATGGCCGTGGGTGATGAAAATGGCCGGTACCTTTTCAATGCCGGCTTTCTGCACCGCATCCATGATCCGGTTGGCTTCGTCCCCGGGATCCACGATGATTCCCTGGTTGTTTTCCTCATTTTTGATGATGTAACAGTTTTCCTGGATCGGCCCTACGACCACCCGATAGATTTTCATGTTGCTCTGTTTCCTCCTAAAAAGTCTTTCCGCTGTCCAAAAGGATGGTTACCGGCCCGTCGTTTACCAGGGCCACTTCCATATGGGCCTGGAACTGCCCGGTGGCCACCGGGATCCCTTTGGCCCGGAGGCTGTCCGCCAGCTGCTCATACAGCCGGTTGGCCACATCCGGGACCGCCGCCTGGGTAAAGGACGGCCGCTTCCCGTGGCGCACATCCCCATACAGGGTGAACTGGGACACCAGCAGGATGCTGCCGCCCACCTGGGCCACGGACCGGTTCATCTTTTCCTCTTCATCCTCGAAGATCCGGAGCCCGGCCAGTTTTTCCGCCAGGTAGGCTCCATCCTTTTCCGTATCCTCCCGGGACACCCCCAGGAGCACCAGGAGACCAGGGCCGATGGCCCCTACGGTCTTTCCTTCCACGGTGACGGAGGCTTCCGTCACCCGCTGTACCACTGCCCGCATGGTTCCCTCACATTCCGGACACTTTCCGGTCCACTTTGTATACGCCCTTGATCCGCCGCAGCCGTCCGATAATGTAGTTCAGCTGTTCCACGCTGCTGATGTCCAGCCCCATGTCGATGTAGGCGGTTTTGTTGGGATTGGTATGGGCATTGATGGAATTGATGTTCACTTTGGTTTCGCTGGCCACGGTCATGATGTTGGCCATGACCCCGGGCTGATCCACCGCCGTAAGCCGGAGCACCACCTTGTAGGCCACGTCCGTATCCACATTCCAGGACACTTCGATCATCCGGTTGGGATCTTCCGTGTTGGCCAGCACGTTGGGGCAGTCCGCCCGGTGGACGGAAACCCCGTGGCCCCGGGTGATGTATCCCACGATCGGGTCCCCGGGAATGGGGTTGCAGCATTTGGCCAGCTTCACCATAATGTCGTCTTCCCCCTTCACCAGGATCCCGTGGCTGCCCTTGTGGGTCTTTACGGTCTTGGGTTTCAGCTCGCTGAGGAGCTGGGACAGGTTCTTGGTGGTGTTCTGGCGCTGGGTCTTCTTGTACAGATCCACCAGCTTCACCATGACTCCGTTGACCATCAGGCCCCCATAGCCCAGGGCTGCCAGCAGGTTCTCCACGCTGCCGTCCATATGGCACCGGGAGGCCACTTCCTTCAGGTTGTCGGAAGTGAGCATGGTATTCACATCATAGCCCAGCCGCCGGCATTCCCGTTCCAGCATTTCCCGGCCGTTGACGATGTTTTCTTCCCGCCGTTCCTTCTTGAAGAACTGTTTGATTTTGTTCTTGGTCTGGCTGGATCCCACAATGTTGATCCAGTCCCGGCTGGGTCCCGGAGACTGTTTGGATGTGATGATCTCCACAATGTCCCCGTTCTTCAGGTGGTAGTCCAACGGCACGATTTTCCCGTTGACCTTGGCTCCCACACAGCTGTTGCCCACCCCGGTATGGACCCGGTAGGCGAAGTCGATGGGCACGGAGCCCTCCGGCAGGTCCAGCACATCCCCCTGGGGGGTGAACACGAACACTTCGTCGGAGAACACGTCCATCTTCACGGTATTCACGAATTCATGGGGATCCCGCATGTCCTTGTGCCATTCCAGCAGCTGGCGCAGCCAGGCCATCTTGGCATCCACGCTTTTGTCCGAAGCGCTGGGCATTTTGGAGCCCCCGCTTTCTTTGTACCGCCAGTGAGCCGCCACCCCGTATTCGGATACCTTGTGCATTTCAAAGGTCCGGATCTGGATTTCCAGAGGCTGTCCGCTGGAAGCCACCACGGTAGTATGGAGGGACTGGTACCCGTTGGATTTGGGTACGGCGATGTAGTCCTTGAACCGGCCGGGAATGGGTTTCCACTTCCCGTGGACGATCCCCAGCACCCCGTAGCAGTCCTTCACCGTATCCACCAGCACCCGGACTGCCAGCAGGTCATAGATTTCATTAATGGTCTTGTGGTCCCGCTGCATCTTTTTGTAGATGCTGTAGAAGCTTTTGGGCCGGCCCTGGATCTGACAGTTGATGCCGGATTCCTCGCACAGCTTCCGGAGTTCGTCCATGGCCTCCTGGACCATGGCTTCCCGTTCGTGGCGCTTCACCTTCACCTGTTCCACCAGTTCATAGTAATGCTGGGGTTCCATGTACCGGAAGGCCAGATCCTCCAGTTCCCATTTGATGGCGTAGATCCCCAGCCGGTGAGCCAGAGGGGCGTAGATTTCCAGGGTTTCCGAAGAGATCCGTTTCTGCTTGTTCACGGGCATGTATTTCATGGTCCGCATGTTGTGCAGCCGGTCCGCCAGCTTGATCAGCACCACCCGGATATCCTTGGCCATGGCCAGGAACATTTTCCGGTAATTCTCCACCTGCTGTTCTTCCCGGGAGATGTATTCGATTTTCCCCAGTTTGGTGACCCCGTCCACCAGCATGGCCACTTCCCGGCCGAAAATGTCTTCCAGCTGGTCCAGTGTCACTTCCGTATCTTCCACCACATCATGGAGGAAGGCCGCCGCCAGGGTCACATCGTCCATCTGGAGCTGGGCCAGGATGGAGGCCACTCCCAGAGGATGGATGATATAGGGTTCCCCGGAAGCCCGTTTCTGCTTGGCATGGGCTTCCGCCGCAAAATTGTAGGCTTCCCGGACAAATTCCACCTGCCGGGGGGTCAGATATTTGCTGATCCGGGCGTAGAACTCCTCCGCACTGATCGGCTTGTCATCGAGCTGTTCCATGGTTTCACCTTCCTGCTGCCCAAAGAGCGGCGATTTCCGCCGGCTGCAGCCTCCAGCTGCGGTTCAGGGCCTGGAAACGGGCGTCATATTCCGCCTGCAGGGCCTGGAACCCTTTGGATTCCTGCATATTCTTGTGTCCCGTATCTCCCAGGGAAACCAGTCCCGCTTCCCGGGTGAACAGGTGCAATTCGTAAAAAATGTCCAGTACAGCCTGGCTGATCCGGCAGCCGTTGGGTGCCGTCAATTGGAGCAGCTGGGCTTCCTGGCAGGGGCCCTGCTCCCGCAGCCGGTTCCGTATGGTTCCGTAGCACACCCGCAGACCGGCCACATCGGGATACTGCCGGCGCAGGGTGTCCCGCCGGGCCAGGAGATCTTCCCGGCCGTACAGAAGATAGAGCCGCCCGGGCTGGTCCCCTTTCAGAGGGAATTTTCCCGGCTGGAGGACTTTTTCCGCGCCCCCGTCCCAGAACACCACC
>NZ_FR902009.1:0-593 GCF_000437815.1 Acidaminococcus sp. CAG:542 | reverse complement strand
AAAAGTCCATCTGTTCCATTTGCCCATGATGGCCGTCCAGCGGTACAATCCGTCCCCCGAATTCCTTTTCTTCAAACGCCTTTACGACATCGTCCTGTCCCTGGTGGCCCTGGTGCTCTTTGCGCCCATTATGGCCGCCGTGGCCGTGGCCATCAAAATGACTGACGGAGGAGACATCTTCTACCGCCAGGCCCGTCTCACCAAAGACGGCAAAGTCTTCCAGGTGCTGAAATTCCGCAGCATGCGCATGGATGCTGAAAAAGACGGAGTAGCCCGGCTCAGCACCGGCGAAAACGACCCCCGGGTCACTAAAGTGGGCCGCTTCATCCGGGCCGTCCGTTTTGACGAACTGCCCCAGCTGCTGAACATCCTCCAGGGAGATATGTCCATCGTAGGCCCAAGACCCGAACGCCCCGAGATTTCCGCCCAGTACGCCAAAGAAATGCCCGAGTGGAACCTGCGGCTCCAGGCCAAATGCGGCCTTACCGGCTACGCCCAGGTCTACGGCCAGTACAACACCACCCCCTACGACAAACTGTTGCTGGATCTCATGTACATCGCCCGTCCCAGCCTGTTCGAAGACTTCAAGATCA
>NZ_FR902008.1:0-5140 GCF_000437815.1 Acidaminococcus sp. CAG:542 | reverse complement strand
TTATACACAATAAGAAGAACCTGGCCGAAGGACAGGTTCTATCCAGCGGCCCGAGACTCATGACTCGAGACCCGAGACCTGAAGAGGAGGCTGTTGCTTTTGCAACAGCCTCTACATCTTCCACCCAAAATGATCCGTGTGGAGGAGTTTTTCTGCTTTGGGGCTCAGGGGCTTGCCCAGGAACTCTTTGTACAGCCGCTGGACCTGGGGATTCTGGTGGGAGAACCGGAGATGGCTGTGCTTGTCCAGGGTCCGGAGCTCTTCTCCCCGGACGCCTTCCAGCTCCACATCCTCCTGGGGAATGGGCTGGCCGCCTCCTCCGGCACAGCCGCCGGGACAGGCCATCACTTCCACGAAATCGTAATGGACTTCTTTCCGCTTCAGGGCCTGGATCAGCTGCCGGGTGTTCCCCAGGCCGCTGACCACGGCACAGCGGATTTCTTTGCCGGCCATGGTGTACACCGCATCCCGGAGCCCTGTACCGTTCCGCAAAGGAGCAAACAGGTCCGGATCGGGATTTTCCCCGGTCAGGGTGGCGTAGGCTGTACGGAGAGCCGCTTCCAGTACCCCGCCGGTGGTGCCGAAAATGGTCCCGGCTCCCGTAAAGGTGCCCATGGGATCATCCAGCGGCTCTTCCGGCATGAGGGCCGGATCCAGGTGGTCCGCCCGGAGCATCCGGATGAATTCCCGGGTGGTGAGGGCCAGGTCCACATCGGGTCCGTAAGGCCCCTGCATGGTGGGCAGGGCACATTCCGCCTTTTTGGCCAGGCAGGGCATGATGGAAACGCAGTACAGCTTTTCCGGAGGCACCTGGAGCTTTTCCGCCAGCCAGGTCTTGGCAATGGCCCCGAACATCTGCTGGGGGGATTTGGAGGTGGACAGCCGTCCGGTCAGTTCCGGATACTGGCCCTTCAGGAACCGGACCCAGCCGGGGCAGCAGCTGGTGAACATGGGGAACTCTTTCGTGTCCCCGGCCTGGAACCGTTCCAGGAATTCATTGGCTTCTTCCATAATGGTGAGGTCCGCCCCGAAGGTGGTGTCGTACACATGGTCGAACCCCAGCTGCCGGAGGGCCGCCGCCATTTTCCCGATGGTCCCCTGCTCCCGGGGCAGGCCGAAGGCTTCGCACCAGGCCGTCCGCACCGCCGGAGCCACCTGGACCAGGGTCACTTTGTCCGGGTCCGCCAGGGCTTCGTAGAGTTTGTCCGTATCGTCCCGTTCCCGGAGCCCGGCCACCGGACAGTGGGTGATGCACTGGCCGCACAGGGTGCAGTCCGAATCCTTGATCACCCGGTTGCCGGACACATCCACCGTGGTCCGTCCCCCGGTGCCCGCCACGTCCCAGATGTGCATGGCCTGGATCTTGTCGCAGACCTGGATGCAGCGCATGCATTTGATGCATTTGTTGTAGTCGTGGAACAGGGGGTAGGTGGTGGTCCAGGCCCGGCGCAGGCCTTTGGGCAGCTGTTCCTCATAGGGATTGTCGTGGATCCCCAGGCTGTTGGCCAGGGACTGGAGCCGGCAGTTGCCGCTGCGGACACAGACGGCGCACCGGCAGTCGTGCTGGGACAGGATCAGTTCCACGTTGATCTTCCGGGTTTCCCGGACCCGGGAAGAATGGGTGTGGACCACCATGCCCTCTTTGACAGGACTGTTGCAGGCGGTGATCATCCCCGGTTCTCCTTCCACCTCCACACAGCACACCCGGCAGGCGGCGATTTCGTTGAGTCCTTTCAGATAGCACAGGTGGGGGATCTGGATCCGGGCCTGCCGGGCCGCTTCCATAATGGTGGTCCCTTCCGGCACCTGGATGATTTTGCCGTCAATGGTACAGGTTACCATTCCCGATTCCTCCCTCCTTTAAAGCTGCCGTAGCCAAAGTGGTCACAGCGCAGACACCGGCTGGCTTCCTGATGGGCTTCTTCCGGGGTCATCCCTTCCGCCACCAGACGGAAATCTCCCACACAGTCCGGAGTGCAGTGGTGCTTCAGGTTCACCCGGCCGCAGGGAGGGGTCTGGGTGAAGTAGGCGTCGGGGATCTCCACCTGGCAGGAAATCCGGTGGTGGCAGCCGAAGAAGGAATCGATGTTGTCGGCGGCCACTTTCCCGGCGGCCACTGCCCGGATCACTGTGGCGGGACCGGAAACTGCATCCCCGCCGGCAAACAGGTTCCCCAGGCCCGGGATGCTGGTGGACAGATCCGCCTGGATGGCCCCCCGGTGGGTGGTGACCCCGATGGCCTCAAAAGGCTTGGTGACAATGGACTGGCCGATGGCCACAATCAGGATGTCGCAGGGGAACCGCCGTTCCGGCAGATCCGCCTTTATGGGGTTTGGCCGGTCCTTTCCATTGTAGGGGCCGATATGCTGGGGCTGGGTCCAGATGGCCGTTACCTGGCCCGCTGCGTTGGTTTCAATCCGGCTGGGGGCTTCCAGGGTGACGATTTCGCAGCCTTCCGCCATGGCCGCCTGGATCTCTTCCGGCAGAGCGGTCATATCTTCCAGCCGGCGCCGGTACAGGCACTGGACGGAAGCCGCCCCCAGCCGTTTGGCCGTGCGGGTGGCGTCCATGGACACGTTGCCGCCCCCGATGATGCAGACCCGTTTGCCGGTGAAATCCGGAACCCGGCCTTCCCCGATGTCCCGGAGCAGCCGGACGGCACTGTACACCCCCTGGGCGTCTTCCCCGGGGATATGGAGCTTCTTGTCGCTGTGGGCCCCGATGGCGATGTACACCGCATCATACTGCTGCTGGAGCTTTTCCACCGGAATGTCCGTCCCCACGGAAACTCCGGTGCGGACCTGGATCCCGGTGGTGAGGATGTAGTCCAGGTCTCGGTCCAGCACTTCCAGGGGCAGACGGTAGTCCGGGATCCCGTACCGGAGCATGCCGCCCAGCTGGGGCCGCTGTTCGTATACGGTGACGCTGTGGCCCATAAGAGCCAGATAGTAGGCTGCCGTCAGGCCTCCCGGGCCGCCTCCGATCACCGCCACGGTCTTGCCGGTGGCAGGGGCGGGCTTTGGCGCCCGGGCCGGTTTGGCATGGTCCACGGCAAACCGCTTCAGCCCGCAGATGTTCACCGGGGCGTCCACCATCCCCCGGCGGCAGTGGTGTTCGCAGGGATGCTCGCATACATAGGCGCAGGCGGCGGGGAAGGGATTGTCCTTCCGGATCAGTTCCAGGGCGTCTTCATACCGGCCTTCCCGGATGAGCGCCACATAACCGGGAATATCCACATGGGCCGGGCAGGTGGACACACAGGGCACCGGGTGGCTGAGACCGCAGATGCACCGGCCGGTGAGCACGTGCTCCTCATAATCCTCCCGGAAGCCCCGGACCCCCTTCAGTACCATATAGGCCGCCTCGTAGCCGATGGCACAGTCCGAAGAAGAGGCGATGCTCCGGGCGGTCCGTTCAATAAGGTCGATGGTGTCCAGGGTGGCCGTCCGGTCCAGCACCCGTTCAATGAGCACCTCCAGCTGGCCCAGGCCCACCCGGCAGGGCACGCATTTGCCGCAGCTCTGGGCATGGCAGAACCGGAGAAAGTTCAGGGCCATGTCCACCGGGCACAGCCCCGGAGAACTGGCACTGATCCTTCGGTGCATATCCTGATACAAACCGTTCAGGACCGTCTGGGCCCGTCCCGGTGTTTCGATCTGTAAGCGACGCACGATTTTCTCCCCCTCCATGAATTTTCAGTATGGAATCCGGAAACAGAATGAACAGATACGATATTATTTTACCGTTCAGAAGCAAAGAGTGTCAACTGATTCGGTGAAAAAATCTGATAAATCGGGGGGGTGTGAAATTCCTAAAAATTACTAGGAATTCACCTTTCCTTTTGGAAAATTCTATAGTACAATTATAGGAAATTATTCTTGCTGCGAGGAGGAACCATGAAAATCTCTACCAAGGGACGGTATGCCCTGCGCCTGATGATCGATCTGGCCATCAACGGCACCGAATCCTATGTACCTATTAAAAGCGTCTCTCAGAGACAGGAAATCTCAGAAAAATACCTGGAACAGATCATTACCCAGCTCTCCCGCGCCAAACTGGTTAAAAGTGCCAGAGGAGCCCAGGGAGGATACAAACTGGTCCGTGATCCCAAAGATTATACCGCCGGAGAGATCCTCCGGGCCGTGGAAGGGTCCCTGGCTCCCGTGGCCTGCCTGGAACCCGGCCACGCAATCTGCAGCCGGGCCGCCCACTGCGTTACCCTGGACCTGTGGAAAGAGATCCAGGATGCCATCGACAACATTGTGGACAACACCACCCTGGCAGATCTGGTGGAAAAGCAGGAAAAGAAGGGGATGTGAATTTTTCACACTCCCCTTTCCGATTTTTCCTTGCACACTTCTCCCGGAAGCGCTATAATACTACGTATTGGGGCATTAGCTCAGCTGGGAGAGCGCAAGGTTCGCAATCTTGAGGTCAGGGGTTCGATCCCCCTATGCTCCACCAGACCAAAAGCAAGCATCCATGCGGGGTTTGACCGTGTGGGTGCTTTTTTGTGCGCCAAAAGAGGGTGCTGCATAAAACATGCAGCACCCTCTTTTTCCTTATTCCATTTTCACTGCCATGCGCAGCCGTTCGATGCTCTGGGTCAGGTTCTCCAGTTTCTCTTCCATGCGTACCAGCAGGTACCAGGAAATGACCATGGGGAATCCGTACTGGGCAGCCTGGCCGGCCAGCAGGGACAGGTCCTCCATGGGTTAGCCCTCGGTGACTTCGTCAGTTCCGTCTGCCAACAGATCCTTGACATCGGTCACTTTGGCCCCCTGGATGGTTTCCACAGGAATGCCGTTCTTGGTGAGGAAGACTTTGCTTTCCACCACTTTGTTCATCACCGGCAGCACCATTTCCCGGTCCACGTCAGAGCGGGGATTCACGATGCGGATGTTTTTGGTCGCTTTTTCGCTATCCTTGAAAATCAGGTCCAGTTTTCTGGAATCTGCCATTGTGCACTACCTCCTTTACGCCACTTCTTCCAGGGTATGCCGTTCCACGATGTACATCCCCTTGGGAGCTTCTGCCATCAGCCCGCCGAATTCCTTGCCCACTTCTGCCAGTTTTTCCGGGGTGGCATCGGTGGACAGCTTTTCGTAGCTGATGTTCTTGAATTTGGGCTGGTCATTTT
>NZ_FR902007.1:0-7117 GCF_000437815.1 Acidaminococcus sp. CAG:542 | reverse complement strand
CCAAATGGGTCAAATTGAACCCGGCCTTGACAGACCGGTATACCGGGAACTACGAGAAGTTCGAGGAGATGGCGGCCCTGAAGCGGCGCCAGGAAGAGGCGGCCTACGAACGGCAGCAGGCGGAGATCAAAAAGGAACAGGACTTCATCGCCCGGAACAAGGCCCGGGTGGCCACCCGGGGCATGGCCAACAGCCGGCAGAAGAAACTGGACAAAATGGAGCTCCTTACCAAACGGGCGGAAAAGCCCAAGCCTCATTTCCGGTTCCTGGAAGACCGGACCCCGTCCCGGTTCGTGCTTACTGCCAGCAATCTGGTGCTGGGGTATGATGTGCCTCTCACCAAACAGGTGGACCTGAAGCTGGAACGGGGCCAGAAAATCGCCATCCGGGGTACCAACGGCCTGGGAAAATCCACCCTGCTGAAGACCCTGCTGGGGATGATCCCGCCGGTGGCCGGCAGTGTGGAACAGGGAGATTTCGTGTCCGTAGGGTATTTCGAACAGGAAAGTGCCAAAGGGAACCAGAACACTGCCCTGGAGGAACTGTGGCAGGAATACCCGGGGATGACCAATTCGGAAGTCCGGGCTGCCCTGGCCGCCTGCGGCCTCACCAACGACCACATCACCACCAAAATGACGGCTCTTTCCGGGGGTGAAGCGGCCAAGGTGCGGCTGTGCAAGATCATGCAGCGGCCGGCCAACCTGCTGGTGCTGGACGAACCCACCAACCATCTGGATGTGGAAGCCAAGGAAGAGCTCCGGCGGGCTCTCCGGGAATACAAGGGAACTCTGCTGCTGGTGTCCCACGAACCGGAATTCTACGAAGACTGGGTGGACCAAGTGTGGAACATCGAGGGATGGTCCACGAAAATTGTGTAAGGAGTAAAGAAGTCAGAAGTCAGAAGTCAGAAGCCGAATGATAAATTTGCAGGCAAATTTTTTGAATGTGTAAAACCATTGATCGAAAGGGAATCTCATGATGATTTCGGTCCTGGTTCTGCATCATCAAAAGGACCTGGCTGTTGAGACAGGTCCTATCCGGAGGCTTCAGACTTTGGACTCCAGACTTCCGGCTTGGGATTGCTGCCAGGCAGCAATCCCCATTGACGAGGGGAGAAAAAATGGAAGACAGCAAAGCGAAAAACCTGACTTTGGATGAACTGTATCACAAGATGCTGAAACGGGCGGCGGAAGGGAAGAATGTGGAAGACATCGACAACGCCGATCCCAAGATGATCGAATGCCTGGCCCATCCGGAAGAAACCAGCCTGGTGTGGCGGGTGAAGCCCTGCACCTGTTCGGAAGACAAGCAGGCGGACTGTGTGAAGGTCTGCCAGTGGGATGCCATGCATCCCAGTGCTGACGGGGTCCAGATCGATCCGGACAAATGCGTGGGCTGCCAGGCCTGTGTGGATGCCTGCAAACTGGAATCCCTGAAGACCAAGAAGGACATCATCCCCGTGGTGGAAGAACTGAAGAAGGGAGATACCCCCATCTATGCCCTGGTGGCTCCCGCCTTCTCCGGCCAGTTCGGCCCGGAAGTCACCGCCGGCAAACTGCGGACGGCCCTGAAGCTGCTGGGCTTTTCCGGGATGCTGGAAGTGGCGGTGTTCGCCGATATCCTGACTCTGAAGGAAGCCCTGGAGTTCGACAAGAACGTCAATAAAGAAGGGGACTTCCAGCTCACCAGCTGCTGCTGCCCCATGTGGATCGCCATGATCCGCCGGCTGTACCACCAGCTGATGCCCAATGTGCCCGGTTCCGTGTCTCCCATGATCGCCGGGGGCCGGACGGTGAAGGTGCTCCATCCGGAAGCGAAGACCGTGTTCATCGGGCCCTGCATGGCCAAGAAGGCGGAAATCAAGGAACCGGATCTGAAGGGAGCCATCGACTACGTGCTCACCTATGAAGAGCTCCGGGATCTGTTCTCCACCACCCAGCTGGATCTGACTTCCCTGGAAGAAGACAATGTGCCTCACGCCTCCAAGGCCGGGATCCGCTACGCCTACGCCGGCGGGGTGGCGGCAGCTGTGGATGCCACGGTGAAGAAGCTGAACCCTCACCGGAAGATCGAAATGAAGATCCGCCGGGCGGACAGTGTGCCTGAATGCCGGGCCATGATCGACAGCATCCTGAAGGGGAACCACGAGGGGAACTTCTTCGAAGGCATGGGCTGCAAAGGCGGCTGCGTAGGCGGCCCCAAAGCGCTGGTGAACCGGGAGGAAGGCAAGAAAAACGTACAGGCCTACAGTGATGAGGCCCAGTACAAGACTCCTGCGGAAAACCCCTACGTAATCGAGCTGCTGAAAAAGCTGGGCTTTGCCACGGTGGAAGAGTTCCTGGCCAAGAGCGATCTGTACGACCGGAAGTTTGATTGAGAAAAATCGGGAGTGCCTGAGGCACTCCCGATTTTTGTCAACAGCTCTTTTTTTATTCCGTCTTCCCAAAATTCTGCAGCAGCAGATCCAGGAACCCCTGGACGGCCGGGGTGAACAGCTGGCCCCGTTTCCAGATCAGGCTCATGGTATCCAGAAGGGGAGGGCTGCAGGGCCGGAAGCAAAGGGGACTGCCGCTGGTGTTGATGAGCCCGTCCAGCCCCATGGCCAGCCCCAGCCCCCCGGCCACCATTTTGGCCCCGTTGGTCAAGAGGGTGTAGGTGCCTGCAATATGCAGATGGTCCAGGTCCCGGCCCAGCCATTCCTGGGGGATCCCGGTAAGCATGGCCTGCCGGGACAGGATCAGAGGCTGGTCATGGACCTGTTCCGGGGTCAGTTCCGGGTACAGGGCCAGGGGATGGGTACGGGGCAGAAGGAATCCCCAACGGTCCACTGGGGTCAGGGGAACCACCTTGTATTTTCCCGGATCCGAAGGCCCGTAGATCAGACCAAAATCCACCAGGCCCTTTTCCAGCATTTCCCGTACTGCTTCTCTGTCTCCGCTGCGGATATGGAACCGGAGCTGGGGATGGAGCTGGGCAAACTGGCTGGCCACCTGGGATATCTGCCGGATTACGTCGGTTTCTCCGGCACCCATGTAAATGTCCCCGGCAATCTCAGAAGAGGTGTGGATCTCCGAACGGGTCTTCTGGAACAGCTCCAGGATCTCTTCCGCCCGTTTCCGGAACAGCTGGCCTTCCGGGGTCAGGCTCAGATGCCGCTTTCCCCGGATCAGCAGGGGACGGCCCAGTTCCTGTTCCAGATTCTGCATCTGCCGGGATAAAGTGGGCTGGGTAATATGGATGAACTGGGCAGCCCGGGTAATGTTCCCTTCCCGGGCCACCACTAAGAAGTTTTTCAGGGTTTCACTGTCCATCAGGATCCCTCCTTTGTATTTATTATATCATGCAAAAAATGTATTATAAATGATGAAAACTAACTATTTCACATGAATTCTATCTTCTGTTATACTCAGAACCATCAGAAACAAACCACATGATTTGGAAGACAAAAGGAGAAAACCATGTTAGGAAATTTTACATACTGCAATCCCACCAAACTGTTCTTCGGCAAAGGGGCCCTGGAAAACATCCGGACGGAGCTGGACAAATACGGCAGCCGGGTGATGCTGGTATACGGCGGGGGTTCCATCAAACGGAACGGCATCTATGACCAGGTGGTCCGGGTGCTGGCGGAAACAGGCAAGCAGGTGGCGGAGATTTCCGGGGTCATGCCCAACCCGACGGTGGACAAGCTCCGGGAAGGCATCGCCCTGGCCCGGCAGCACAAGGCGGACTTCATCCTGGCCGTGGGAGGCGGTTCCTGCTGCGACTATGCCAAGGCTCTGGCCGTATCCATCCATTGTGAGGAAGATCCCTGGGAAAAATACTTTGTGAAATTCGAAGAACCTTCCTGCCCCATTGTTCCCGTGGGCTGCGTGCTCACCATGGTGGGGACCGGATCCGAAATGAATGCCGGGGCTGTCATCACCAACCCGGAACAGAAACTGAAGATCGGCCATGTGTTTGCCAGTGAAGAAGTGATGCCCCGGTTCTCCGTGCTGGATCCCACCTATACCCTGACCCTGCCCCGGTACCAGATGGTGGCCGGCATCTACGACATTTTCAACCACATCTGCGAACAGTATTTTTCCGGGAACGATGACAATACCAGTGATTACTTGGCGGAAGGCCTGATGCGTTCGGTAATCCATGCCAGCCGGATCGCCAGCCAGGATCCTCAGAACTATGAAGCCCGGAGCAACCTGATGTGGGATGCCACCTGGGCATTGAACACCCTGATCGCCAAAGGCAAGAACACCGACTGGATGGTCCATATGCTGGGCCAGTCCGTAGGCGCTCTGACCAATGCCACCCATGGCATGACCCTGGCTGCCGTATCCCTGCCTTATTACCGGTACATCCTGCCCTATGGGCTGTGCAAATTCAAACGGTTTGCGGTCAATGTGTGGAATGTGGACCCTCAGGGCAAAACGGACCGGGAAGTGGCGGAAGCTGGACTCCAGGCCATGGAAGACTGGATGCACGGCCTGGGTCTTGTGATGAAGACTTCCCAGCTGGGGGCCACCGAAGCCATGATCCCGGATCTGGTCCGGGGCACCCTGATCCTGGAAGGGGGCTACAAAGTCCTGGACCAGGAAGAAATTGCCGCCATCTTCCGGGAAAGCCTGTAAAAAGAGAAAATTACGGACAGGGAAGGAGAAAAAACATGAAAGCAAAAAAAATCAGTGCATGGACCAGCAGTCTGCTGCTGGGACTGACTCTTTTCGGAAGCACCATGGCAGGAGCTTCTGAACGGGTGGCGGATCAGTCCAAAGATCCCTGGTTCGCTCCTCTGCCCAAAGTAATGCCGACTCCCCGGTATGCGGACCACGGGGTGGACAATTTCTACAAGAGCAGCAAGGTGACCAGGAAGCCGGTGACCTTCAAGAACCAGTTCAACATGAAGGTGGCCGGGAACCTGTACATCCCCAAGACTTACCGGAAGGGCCAGAAACTGCCGGCGGTGATCGTGGGCCATCCCATGGGGGCCGTGAAGGAACAGAGCGGTACTCTCTATGCCCAGAAAATTGCGGACCAGGGCTTCGTAACTCTGGCGGTGGATACGCCGTACTGGGGATCCAGTGAAGGGACGCCCCGGAACAGTGTGCTGCCGGACATTTATTCCGAAGCCTACATGGCCGCCGTGGATTATCTGGGGACCCGGGATTTCGTGGACCGGGACAACATCGGGGCTTTGGGGGTATGCGGCAGCGGCAGTTTCATCATCAGCGCCGCCAAGATCGATCCCCGGATCAAGGCCATCGCCACCGTTTCCATGTACAACATGGGGGCGGCCAACCGGGACGGGCTCCATCATTCCCAGACCCTGGAACAGCGGGAAGCCTATATTGCCGATGCGGCCCGGCAGCGGTATGCGGAATTTGAAGGGGCACCCCGGAAGCTGCTGGGGGGAACCACCCATACCCTGAATGAGCAAACCGATCCCATCCAGCAGGAATTCTACGATTTCTACCGGACCACCCGGGGTGCGGCAGCAGGCAAAGGGCAGGATATGAACACCACCACCCATCCCACCTACACCAGCAATGTGAAGTTCATGAACTTCTATCCTTTCCAGGATATCGAGACCATTTCTCCCCGTCCCCTGCTGTTCATCACCGGTGATCAGGCCCACTCCAGAGAATTCAGCGAAGACGCCTACCGCCGGGCCAAGGGACCCAAGGAGCTGTATTATGTGAAAGGGGCCGGCCATGTGGATCTGTACGATAAAACCGAACTGATCCCCTTTGACAAGATCACCTCTTTCTTCAGCCAGTATCTCCATTTGAAAAAATAAATAAAGGAGCTGTGAAAAATCATTTTTTCACAGCTCCTTTTCCTTTTTCTCCTTCCCAAGCCCCGGCACCGTGTCTACATTGGGTCCCTGGACCGTGTGGCCGGCGCCGGCAGGGGCATGGGGTGCGTCCGCCAGGCCTGGCTGGGGATGGGGACCGTGGTAGGACAGGTTGTTTTCCAGGATCCCGTCCGGATTGGTGGCCACATGGGGATGGACATAGGTGGTGCCTCCCCCGGGGGTGGATCGGAAATAGCCGTTTACGTGGTGGACGGGAACCGGGTGATCGCCTGTGGGAGCGTATCCGTCCCCGGTGCCGTGGAACCCATCTGGAGCCATATGGCCTCCATGGCCGGCGTCGGTAAAGGCGGCTCCGTCGAAGGCCCCCAAAATCTTCAGGAACGGCAGCAGGAAGGAAATCACCACCAGGGGCAGGCCGAACAGCACCGTAAGAGCGTTGCGGCTTTCATACCCTTTCCGGTAGGCCATCCAGAGAAACAGATGGACCAGGAGTACCGGCAGCCCGGCGGCCAGGAGAATGGCCAGGTAGGCCAAAAAGTGCCGGAGCTGCCAGGACAGGGCAAACAGGTGGTTCAGGGTCACCAGCTTGTAGCAGGCTTCCACCAGTTTCCCGCCCAGGTGCATGTGATCGGCGAAGAGATGATAGTACACCAGGTACACCAGGAAGCCGCTGGCCAGCAGCTGGGCGTTCTGGATCACGTACCGGATCCGGAGGATGAAGAACACGATGCCGATGATGAGAAAGATAATGGCCGCCGGTGGAAATATCCGGGACAGGAACAGCATGGCTCCCGCAAAGGCCAGCATGGTCCACAGCATGGGGGCGGTTTCCACCAAAAGGAAAAGCCCCCAGCCTGCCATGGCGGCGGTCATATGCCCCCGGCCTGCCCAGCCCAACGTGTAATATCCCAGTCCCCACAGTGCCAGCATACTCCCCCAGTGCCAGGGGCTCCGTATCTGGCTCCGTACCCATTCTGCCCTTGTCATTTCAACAGCTCCCTTTGAAAAAGTCTGTCATACGTTATACGACGCTTAAAAAATAATTTTAGCAAATTGATCGGAAATTTTCAAAGTTCTTTTGCAGGGCTGTGATAAAACCGGATAAAAAGTTCACCCTAGGAGGGGGGCAAGGTATAATTTTCTCTTCTTCATTTTTTATTGACTATACTACAAAGCAGCATTGCCAATTACGGACCCAGCTGCAGTCCCCATGGGACACTTGGACGCAGCCCTGAAATGGTGATGGGAACGGACCCAAAGTCCGCCCTGGGAGGGGCGGGGGACCATCCGCAAGGATGGTGGTGG
>NZ_FR902006.1:0-1366 GCF_000437815.1 Acidaminococcus sp. CAG:542 | reverse complement strand
CAGGCGGCCCGGGTCAGCGCTCTCCGGGGCGGGGTTACCCCTAACCGGGCACGGGTGGTCATGAACCTGGACAGCCCTCTTTCTTATACGGCCCGGGTCACCGGGAACCAGCTGATCGTTGACCTGAAGGGAAAGGCGGACCGGACGGAAATGGTCCGGCTCCGGGATCCCCGGATCCAGAAGGCCTATCTGGAACCCCAGGGAAAGAACAGCCGGCTGGTGGTGGTCTTCCGGAAGACGGTGCCGGTGTACAAGATTTTCCTGCTGAAGAATCCCCAGCGGCTGGTAGTGGATTTTCCCCGGTCCGGAACCAGCACCGGTACGGCCGGAAAACCGGCGGCGGGAAGTTCCCAGTGGCTGGGAAAGGGGCTCACCTACCGGGAAAGCACCGTGAATCTGGGAGCCGGCCGGGTGAAGACTTATCTTTTGACCCTGGCCCCTTCCAGTGACTTCCGTCTGGACTTCATCCCCGGCTATGGGAAGACCATCCAGCGGGGGACCCTGTCCATGATCCAGAAACGGTCCGGGGCTGTGGCTCTGGTGAACGCCTCCTATTTCGACAGTGACATCTGGGTGGTAGGAAACCTGAAAATCCAGAACAAATGGCTGGGCATGGAAAGCACGCCCCGGACCGGGCTGGTGATTCCCCGTACGGGAACTCCTTCCATCCAGCCCGGGCTGTCCTATACCGGCACTGTAACCCGGCCGGACGGAAAAAGTTTCTCCATAGGCGGATTGAACCGGATGCGGCTGCAGAACGAACTGATCCTGTACAATGACGGGTATGACGACACGACGGACACCAATGCCTACGGCACGGAAGTTCTTCTGAATGGCGGGATTGTCCGGGATATCCGGAAAGGGGCCGGCAGCATGGCCCTTGCCCCCGGCACCACGGTGCTTTCCGGCAACGGAAGTGCCGCCGCCTTTTTGAACGGCCTGCGGACCGGAGACAAAGTCACGGTGACTCAGACCCTGGGAAACCAGGCTGCGGACAGTGCAGCTTCCGTAGGGTCCGCCGGGCCTCAGCTGGTCCGGGACGGCCGGGTCCAGGTGACCAGCGAGGAAGAAGAAATCGCCGATGACATCGCCCAGGGACGGGCTCCCCGGACCGGGGTGGGCATCAAAAAAGACGGCACTGTGCTGATTGTAGTGGCTGACGGCCGGTCCGACAGCAGCGTGGGCATGACTCTCACCGAATTCGGCCGGTACTTCGTCCAGCTGGGGGCTGACCGGGCTATGAACTTCGACGGAGGCGGCTCCAGCGAAATGGTGGTCAACGGCAAAATCATGAACGATCCCAGCGATGGCAGCGAGCGCCCGGTCCGGGTGGCTCTGGGGGTGTTCAGGAAATAAGTGCCGCCAG
>NZ_FR902005.1:3205-4135 GCF_000437815.1 Acidaminococcus sp. CAG:542 | reverse complement strand
GTGACTTGGGCGCTTTTGAGGCCCCACAGCATTGGTTCCACGTAATCTCCCCGGAGAAATTCCAGGAAGAACCGGAGCAGGCTGTAGAGCATTACATAAAGGCAGCAGGGCTGTCCTTTTTTGGGTCTGGTGGTCTGGAACAGCAGCAGCAGAGCAAAAAGGATCACATCGATCTGGCCTTCCCACACTTCTGCCGGCCACAGGGGAACCGCTCCGTAGGTGGCCCGGGCCAGGGTCCCTGCCGGATACAGGATGCCGAAATCTCCTCCCGTGGGAGCCCCGAAGGCATCCCCGTTCAGCAGGTTGGCCATCCGGCCGATGCTCTGACCGATGAACAGAGCCGGGCAGATCACATCCAGCATGTCGATCCAGTTGACGTTGTGCCGCCAGCAGTACAGGGCACCGCCCAGCACCCCTCCCAGGATGCCCCCCTGGATGGCCATGCCTCCCTGCCACACAAAGGGGATTTCCAGGAGATGGGCACTGTAATACCCCCAGTCAAAGAAAAACACATCCCAGAGCCGGGCTCCGATGAGCCCGCAGAAGCCTCCGTAGATGCCGATGTCCGGCAGGTACTTCTCCCAGCCCCGGCCGTCCCGCCAGGCCAGGAAATAAGCCACGGCGGTGGCCATGAAAATGGCGATGCACAGCATGATCCCGTACATGCGCACCGGGAAGCCGCCTACAAAAAACAGATATTGATGCACGATGGGTCCCTTTCTTCAATCGCAAATCTTCACCAGATGGAAATCCACATAATCCGCCGCCACCAGCCGGTACCGGGTGCCGTCCCGTTCTCCCTGGAACAGGTTCAGGAAATGGGCCGCATCCCCGTGGACATGGCCGTAGATGCACTGTTCCACCTGGTACTTTTTGCACAGTTCCGTAAAGCCGGTGACTTCTTCCGGGTTGTACAGGGGAGGGTAGTGG
>NZ_FR902005.1:0-3158 GCF_000437815.1 Acidaminococcus sp. CAG:542 | reverse complement strand
GTGCTTCGCCCCGGCCTCCCGGGCTCCGGCCAGGCTCCGTTCCAACCGCTGGCATTCCCGGTCGTAGACCAGCTGGTCGTGTTCTCCGAACCCGGGCATGCTGGGCAGGTTCCAGCCCCTTGTGCCGCACAGGGCCACATCCCCTGTCTGGTAGAAGGTATTGTGGAGAAAATGGACTTTGGGGGGCAGAGCCGCCTGGAGTTTCTTTAAGGAATTCCACCAGTAGTCATGGTTCCCCTTGAGGATCACCAGATCCCCGGGGAGGGCCGCCAAAGGTCCCAGATCCTTTGCCACCGCGTCTTCCAGATCCATGGACCAGGAGGTGTCTCCCACCAGGAGCACTGTGTCTCCGTCCTTTACCGTTTCCTTCCAGTATGTGATGACTTTTTTTCGATGGCCCAGCCACTGGGCTCCAAAAACCTCCATGGGCTTTGTGGGGGGTTCTCCGGAAAAATGCAGATCCCCCATGGCATAAATTGCCATTGTTCCCACTCCTTCCTGCGTTGACTTTATGTGATACGAAATATATAATGAATCTATTGCACAGACAAAAACCACTGTAATACTCATATGTTACTGAATCCAGAGAACTTATGCAAGGTGTTTCAGACGGGTTTTCTTTTTTAGGAGGTATGTTCATGTTCAAGGAAAAGTACGAGCCACACGAGATCGAAGCCCGGTGGCAGAAGTATTGGGAAGACAACAAGACCTACCAGGTCAGCAATGAGGATCCCCGGCCCAAATCCTATGTGCTGGAAATGTTCCCGTATCCCTCCGGGAACCTGCACATGGGCCATGTGCGGAACTATTCCATCGGGGACGTGGTGGCCCGGTTCCGGACCATGCGGGGCTTCAATGTGCTCCATCCCATCGGCTTCGACTCTTTTGGCATGCCTGCGGAAAATGCCGCCATCAAACACAAGATTCCCCCTGCCAAATGGACCATGGAAAACATCGCCAACATGACCCGGCAGCTGAAGGAACTGGGACTGTCCTATGACTGGGACCGGAAAGTGGTCACCTGCAAGGAAGAGTACTACAAATGGACCCAGTGGTTCTTTGAACTGATGTACAAACGGGGCCTGGCTGTGAAGAAGGAAGCCTCCGTGAACTGGTGCGACACCTGCGGCACCGTACTGGCCAACGAACAGGTGGAAGACGGCAAATGCTGGCGCTGCCATCAGCCGGTGGAAAAGAAACAGCTGAGCCAGTGGTTCTTCAAGATCACCGACTATGCGGAACAGCTGCTGGACGACCTGGACAAACTGCCGGGCTGGCCGGACCGGGTGAAGACCATGCAGCGGAACTGGATCGGCCGCAGCGAAGGTCTGGAATTCGGCTTTGAAGTTCCCAGCCTCCACAAGAAACTGAATGTGTACACCACCCGTCCGGATACCATCTACGGGGTCACTTTTGTGGTGATCCCTCCGGAACATCCCATGGTGGAAGAACTGCTGAAGGACAATCCCCGGAAAGCGGAACTGGAAGCCTTCTGCAACAAAGTGAAGAACACCTCCGATATTGAACGGACCTCCAGTGAATCGGAAAAACTGGGCATGTACACCGGAGTGGACTGCATCCATCCTCTCACCGGGGAAAAAGTCCAGATCTGGATCACCAACTATGTACTGGTGGACTACGGTACCGGCGCCGTTATGGGGGTGCCCACCGGGGACCATCGTGACTGGATGTTTGCCACCAAATACGGCATCAAGAAGATCCTCACCCTCCAGCCCAAGGACAAGGAACTGAAGCTGGAAGAAATGACCGATGCCTATGAGGACAAAGACGGGGTACTGGTGAATGCCGGTCCCTTCACAGGCATGGAAATGCACAAGGCCATGAAGGCCATCATTGACTATATGGAAGAAAAAGGCCTGGGGAAACGGCGGATCAACTACCGTCTCCGGGACTGGCTGATCAGCCGTCAGCGGTACTGGGGCTGTCCCATTCCGGTGGTGTACTGCCCGCACTGCGGAGAAGTGCTGGTACCGGAAAAAGACCTGCCGGTGAAGCTGCCTCTGGACGTGAAGTTCGACGCCGGTGCCTCTTCTCCCCTGGCTACCAGTGAACAGTTCGTCAACTGCACCTGTCCCAAATGCGGGGGTCCGGCCAAACGGGAACTGGACACCATGGATACCTTCCTGTGCTCTTCCTGGTACTACCTGCGCTACACTGATCCCCACAATGACAAGGCTCCCTTCAGCGAAGAAGCCGTAAATCACTGGATGCCGGTGGATCAGTACATCGGGGGCATCGAACACGCCATCCTGCACCTGCTGTATTCCCGGTTCTTCATGAAGGTGCTCCACGACGCCGGCCTGGTAAAAGCGGACGAACCCTTCACCAACCTGCTGACCCAGGGCATGGTGATCAAGGACGGGGCCAAAATGTCCAAATCCCTGGGGAACGTGGTGTCTCCGGAAGAAATCGTCGGGAAGTTCGGGGCCGATACCGCCCGTCTCTTCATTATGTTCGCCGCTCCTGTGGAACGGGAACTGGAATGGAGCGACCAGGGAGTGGAAGGGTCCTTCCGGTTCCTGAACCGGGTATGGCGGATCGTGTACTACTTCAAGGATGTGCTGGCCCGGAAGGTCACCTCCTATGATACCGCCCACCTGAACGAAGCGGACGAAGAACTGCGGCACATCCTCCATGTGAGCATCAAGAAGGTCACCGAGGACATTGACAACCGGTTCAACTTCAACACTGCCATTTCCACCCTGATGGAACTGGTGAATGCCCTGTATGCGTACCGGGAAAAGGCCAAACCGGTGAACGACGGTCTGGTGTACGAAGCCATTTCCAAGCTGCTGCTGATGCTGGCGCCCTTTACGCCCCACATCACCGAAGAACTGTGGCATGACGCCATGGGCAGCGAAAACAGCATCCACAAGGAACCCTGGCCCACCTACGACCCGGAAGCCATCAAAGTGGAACAGGTGGAAGTGCTGATCCAGGTCAACGGGAAACCCAAGGCACGGATCATGACCGCACCGGAAATCAGCAAAGAGGACCTGGGGAACCTGGCCCTGGAACAGGAAGAAGTCAAAGCCGCCATCGGAGACAAGAAAGTGATGAAAGTCATCGCCGTCCCCGGCCGGCTGGTGAATATTGTAGCGAAGTAAAAAAAGGGGCTGTTGCGCAAGCAACAGCCC
>NZ_FR902004.1:0-8914 GCF_000437815.1 Acidaminococcus sp. CAG:542 | reverse complement strand
CTTTTTGCTGTGCAGCCTATTTTTATCGTACTGCCAAGATGAAAATAGCCCCGTCATCGGCAGTTGACCGTTGACGGCTGACAAAGGGGCTGTTGCTCAAGCAACAGCCCCTTCTCTCACTCCCCTGCCTCCGCAGGGCTTTCTTCTGTTTTCTCCGGTTTTTCGGGTTCCGGCGCCTGTTCCGCCTCTTCCAGCTGGGCCACGATAATGTCCACCCGGTCCACCTGGAAATCGGTGATCCGCACCACTTCTCTCACCACGGCTTCCCGCAGCTGTTCGATGGTGTCAGGGATGGAGGTATCGCAGGCCACGGACACCTTCAGGGTGAAGGCCACATGGCCTTTTTTCACCGTGCCGTTTTCCGCCACTTCCGCGTCGGTCTTTTCCACCGCCACCGCCGGAGTGTTCTTGCCGGTGAGCCCTTTGGCAAAGGACATGAGCCCCCCGCCGGTGTGTTCCCACAAGTTCACCCGGTCCACCCGTTCTGCCGCCAGCCGGACCAGCTGGACGAACACTTCTTCACAAATAATGGTCTTGCCCTGGATCATGGTATCAGCTCCTTTATTACCGGAACTCCACCTTCAGATGCTGGCGGTTCACCAGCCGGTTGTACTTGTATTTGGGATACCCTACCAGCAGAGTTCCGACGATGACCTGTTTCTGGGGTACCTGGAGCAGTTCCCGCAGCGGGGCGTAATCTGCCCGGGCACAGGTTTCAATAAAGCCCATAATGGTGGTTCCCAGGCCCAGGGTGGGAGCATACAGTTCCACATAGGCCCAGGCCTGTTCACAGTTGCTCACGCCGGTTACGTTCAGCCGCCGGGCCAGTGCGAACACCAGCTGTTTGGCATTCCGGCCGATGATGTCGATGCCCCGGCCCCGGTACACTTCCAGTACCTTCCGGAAATACCGGCGGCGGGGAGAGTTGTTGTCGATTTCTTCCTGCATCCAGTCCGCCACACAGTCGCAGATCTTCCGGATCAGTTCCTGGTCGGACACCACAATGTAGTAAAGCCCCTGGGAATTGGCGGCGGTAGGTGCATACCGGGCAATGTCCAGCAGCTGTCTCATCTTGTCTTCACTGACCAGTTCCGGAGTGAAGTTCCGGATGCTCCGGCGCATCCGCAGGAAGTTGTAGGCCGTTTTGGAATCCAGCACCGGCATGGGGATGGGTTCGGTTTCGGCATAGGGACAGCGGGAATTATCAAGAGCACCGGTGGGACAGACGGATACACAGTGGCCGCAGGACATGCAGGACATATCATTGATGCACACCGGGCCGTTTTCACCCATTTCAATGATACAGCTGGGACAGACTTTGGAGCAGATCCCGCATCTAACACACTTATTCTGATCGACCGTTAAAATTCCAACCAAATGAAACACCTCATATTCTCTCTGACTGCAGTGCTGCCGGGGAAGCGGCGAACCCCTGTAAATTTAAAAAAAGCCGGACATCCGTCCGGCATGATTTGCAATTGGCTCCCCGAGTAAGACTCGAACTTACAACAACTCGATTAACAGTCGAGTGCTCTACCATTGAGCTATCGGGGAATCTCAGCGAAGATTATTCTACACGAAAAGCCGATTCCTGTCAACAGTTTTTTAAGATTTATTTTGCCATTTCCACATTGGCCGGCACATCAGCCACCGTTTCTGAATCCCCCACCTTTTCCAGGTTGGCCTGGACATGGCGGACAGCGCAGGACAGGCTGTAGTTGATGACGAAATACACCAGGGCCGCAAACCCGAACAGCACGAACACGTCGGATACGTTGATGGTGCCGGTGCCGTTGTACATGGCGGCCCCTCCCAGCACCTTGTTCACCCGGGCCATCAGTTCGATGGTGGCCACGTTGGCCATAAAGGAGGTATCCTTGATGATGGTGATCACCTGGCTCATCAGGGTGGGGATGATCTTCCGGAAGGCCTGGGGCAGGATGATGTACCACATCACCTGGACGATGTTGAAGCCCTGGGCATAGCCCGCTTCGAACTGCCCCTTGGAAATGGCGTTCAGGCCGCCCCGGATGATTTCCGCAATGATGGCGGATTCAAAGATGGTCAGGGCAATGGTGCACTTGAACAGGAGCTTGGTTTCCACGGAACTGAGCCCCAGGATCCGCCGCACCCCGGGAGCGGGGAAGAATACGGTGCCGATGAAGATCCAGAACAGAAGCGGTGTGTTCCGGAACAGTTCAATGTAGGCAGTGGCAGCCCAGCGGAAGACTCTTTCCGCCGGACGGGTGCAGTAGTTCCGCACCAGGGCCAGGACGGAAGCCACCCCCAGGCTGGCGGTAATGGAAACCGCCGCCAGGAGCAGGGTGAAGCAGGCTCCCTTCAGCATAAAGGACATAATGTCCGGATTTTTCAGGATGGCAAAGCTGCCGGCTAATGTACTCATACTCCATTCCTCCTCAGGCATTCATCATTTCGTCCTGGGCCTTCAGCTTGGCTTCCCAGCGGCCTGCCAGAGTGGACAGGGGGAAGCAGATGATGAAGAACAGGACCCCGCACACAATGTAGGCTGGTGCGTAGGAACCCCCGGTGTTGGCCCCGGTGACGAAGTTGTAGGTGGACGAAATCAGGTCCGCCCCGCCGATGATGTACAGCACTGCGGTGTTCTTGATCAGGTTCCCGATCTGGTTCACCGTAGGAGGCAGGATCACCTTCACCGTCTGGGGCAGGATGATGTAGGCCATTTTCTGGGTGTAATCGAACCCCTGGGCGTCCGCCGCCTCAAACTGGCCTCTGGGGATGGATTCGATCCCCGCCCGGATCACTTCTGCCATATAGGCGCCGTGATAGATGCCCAGGGCGATGATCCCGGCTGCCAGCACCCCGATCTTGTGTCCGGAGAAGGAGCAGGCATAATAGAGAAGACACAGCTGCAGGATGAGCGGTGTATTCTGGATGGCTTCCACGTAGATCCGGTTGATGGTTTTGGGAAGCCGTCTGGTGCTCACACCCATGAGCCCCAGCAGGATGCCCAGTACGGTGGCGATTACAATGCCCCCCAGGGCACTTTCCACCGTCACCCCCAGTCCCTGGAGGAAGCTGGCCTTGTGGGTCAGGACCACTTCCCATGCTTTTTCTGAAAATAAACCGCCCATAATCATTGCCTCCTGTTGAAAGAGAAGGGCAATCCCGCGAAATTGGAGGATTGCCGCTTCCCACCTTGCATTTACTTTCTCACGTTATTTATCCAGGTTGTATTTGGCTTCCAGTTTCTTGATGGTGCCGTCTTTCAGCCAGCCCTGGACAGCTTCTTCACAGAACTTGCTCATGCCGGAGCCCTTCTTGGTGGCCAGGCCGTATTCCTGAGGCGCGAATTCTTCCTTGATGAAGGTCCTGTCGTCGGTGTGGTAGATGGCCAGGATGGATTTATCCACGCAGAAGGCGGATACTTCTCCGGAAGTCAGGGCCGTGGAAATGGCCGGATAATCGGCGTATTGTTTGAAGCTTACCCCCTTGTTCCAGGTGGCTGCATCGAAGCTCTTGGGATCGAAGCCGTCCCCGTCGATGACTTTGGCCTTGATCATGGCTTCCACCAGGGCTCTGGCGGAGGTGGATCCGGAGGATACCCCTACCACTTTCCCTTTCAGGTCAGCCAGGCTGTTGATGTTGCTGGCTTTTTCCACCAGCACCCCAACATGGTCTGTATAGTAGGGAGTGGTGAAATCCCAGCTCTTTTTCCGTTCCGGAGTGATGGTGAAGGTTGCGGCAACCATATCGATGTCTCCGGAATCCAGAAGAGCGGTACGGGTGGCTGCCGTTACCGGCGTGTATTCCACTTCCACTCCCAGTTTCTTGGCCAGTTCTGCACTCAGGTCAACTTCCAGCCCGGTAAATTTCCCGGTGGCCGGATCCTGATACCCGAAGCCCTTGGTGACGTTCTTGACGCCTACCCGCAGGACCCCGCGTTTCTTGATGGCGGCGATGTCTTCCGCCACATTGGAGGATTTACCACTGTCAGCGCTTTTCTTCTCGTCCCCGCACCCTGCAAACAGCGATACGGCCATAAGTACGGTGACCCCTACTGCAAAGATCTTTCTCAGCTTGCCCAAACTTTTCATGATAAAACCTCCTTCAAATGCTTCCTTGCTGCTCTATGATTATCGCCGGGTGGTAATCAGCGGATAATCCTGCTTAAGAACTTCTTCACCCGTTCATTGGTGGGGTTCACGAAGAAGTGGTCCGGTGTGCCTTCGTCGATGATCCGGCCGTCTTCCATGAAAATGATCCGGTCGGCCACCTGCCGGGCAAAGCCCATTTCGTGGGTCACCACCACCATGGTGATGTTCCCTTCCTTGGCCAGCTTGATCATCACGTCCAGCACTTCCTGGATGGTTTCCGGATCCAGGGCCGAAGTGGGTTCATCGAACAGGATGATCTTGCTTTCGTCGCACAGGGCCCGTGCAATGGCGATCCGCTGCTGCTGCCCGCCGGATAAGGTGGTGGGATACACATTGGCTTTGTGCCGGAGCCCCACCACTTCCAGATAATGGTAAGCGGTTTTTTCCGCATCCTCTTTGCTCTTGTGCCGGAGCTTCATGGGGGCCAGGGTCAGATTCTGGAGTACCGTCATGTGCGGGTACAGGTTGAACTGCTGGAACACCATGGACATGTTGTCCCGGATGATCTGGGTCCGGTTCTTGTGGGTGAGTTCTGTACCATTGATATACACATGCCCTTCGGTAGGTTCCTCCAGGAAGTTCATGCACCGAACTGTGGTGGATTTCCCTGAACCAGATGGCCCGATGATTACCAGTTTTTCCCCTTCTTTCACTTCCAGGTTGACGTCCTTCAATACATGGTTGGTGCCAAAGTATTTGTTGACGTGCTCGAGTTTGATCATCATAGCCATCCCTGCTTTCATTTGATTTGCAATCGTTATAGCTTGTTTTTGAAATACTGTTCGTATTATTTCGAACAATTACGATTATACGCAAAATACGGTTTGTGTAAATCGGTTCACAAATAGTTCACAAATAATTATCTCGAAAACGAGAAAATTGTTACGATGTTTACTGAATTTGTAGGATTATTATGTATACAAAGGGAGTGTGCTGCCTCAGCAGCCCCCTTTTCGTTAACTTTTTTCTTATTGTCTTGACAATTCTTTTATTTCGGGTATAATAGTTACCCGAATGATGGAGCTTCTGGCAGGAGATAAATTTAGGGTTCCATCCAATATATGGTTATCCGTTACTGGACCGCGCGCAGGCCATGATCCCCATGGTCAGGATCCATTCGGAACCGGAACCAAAAACATATCGAAAGACTGGGACGGCAAGGTGCCCCTCTCTCTTATGGGTACTGGATATTCCAGGACTTTCACCGAAAGGTGTTGTCATTATGCAACTGTTCCGTACCGTAAAAGATCTGAAGGACTTTGTCCGCACTGTGAAAAAAGAAGGCAAAACCATCGGTCTGGTGCCCACCATGGGTGCCCTCCACGAAGGCCATGCCTCCCTGATCAAAGCCGCTGCCAAAGAAAATGACGTGGTCATCGTCAGCGACTTTGTAAACCCCACCCAGTTCGGCCCCAACGAAGACTATGATGCCTATCCCCGGAAGCTGGCCGCAGACGAAAAAGTCGCGGAAGCCGCCGGTGCCACGGCCATCTTTGCTCCTTCGCCGGCTGAAATGTATCCTCACCAGGATATGACCTGGGTGGAAGTGACGGGCAATATCACCAAAGTTCTTTGCGGCCGCACACGCCCCATCCATTTCCGGGGTGTGGCAACGGTATGCACCAAGCTGTTTAATCTTTCTCAGGCCGACCGGGCCTATTTCGGGCTGAAAGACGCCCAGCAGACGGAAGTCCTCCGCCGGATGGTGGAAGACTTGTTTATGAATGTTGAGCTTCGTATTATGCCTATCGTTCGGGAATCTGACGGACTGGCCAAAAGTTCCCGGAACGTGTACCTGTCTCCGGAAGAACGGAAGGCGGCGCTGGTCCTTTCCCGGAGCCTGAAACACGCCAAAGAGGCCTTTGCTGCCGGTGAGCGGGATCCCCGGAAGCTGGTGGATCAGGTAACTGCTGAAATCAAGGCCGAACCCATGAGCAACATCGACTATGTGGAACTCTACGGCATGCCCGGACTGACGGAAGTCACCGGCCCCATTGCCGGCCGTGTGCTGCTGGCCGTGGCGGTGAAGTTCGGGACCACCCGGCTCATCGACAATGTAGTGCTGGAGGGCTGACCGGATGGTGGATGGAATCGTACGTTTCTGCACCCGGTACATGTCCGTGGGAGTGGTGCTCATCGGATTTTTGGGGATCCTGGAGCCAGGGCTCATGAAGCCTCTGGCCCCCCAGATTCCCACCTTTCTGGGCATCATCATGTTCGGCATGGGCATGAGCCTGACCCCGGATGACTTCCGCAACGTGTTCCGCCAGCCAAAAAACGTGGCCATCGGGACCCTGCTCCAATTCACCATTATGCCCGCCGTGGCTTTCGGGCTGATCCACCTGTTCCGCCTTCCTGAGGCCATTGCCATCGGGGTAGTGCTGGTGGGCTGCTGCCCGGGAGGCACCGCTTCCAATGTGATTTCCTACATTGCCCATGCAGATGTGGCCCTGTCGGTTTCCATGACCATGGTGAACACCCTGCTGGCCCCCTTTGTGACCCCCTTCCTGGTGTGGTTCATTGCAGGCACCTGGGTGGATATCAACTTTGTGTCCATGATGGTTTCCATTGTGAAAATGGTGCTGCTGCCCCTCGTCCTGGGCATCGGGATGAATTATTTCTTCCCCCGGCAGGTCAGCCGGGTAATCCGGGTGATGCCCATGCTGTCCGCCCTGGTTGTGATCCTCACCGTAGGCTGCGTGGTGTCCATGTCCGGCCGGGCCATTGTGGACAACGGACTGGTGATTCTCTGTGTGGTAATGCTCCACAATCTGTGCGGCATGGTGCTGGGCGGATTCTTCGCCCGCCGGTTCGGGCTGGACAAAGCCCAGTGCCGGGCCATGACCATTGAAGTGGGCATGCAGAATTCCGGCCTGGCCTCCACCCTGGCTCTGATGTACTTTACCGCCGCCGGCGGCATCGCCGGTGCCATCTTCTCCGTATGGCACAACGTGTCCGGCTCCCTTTTCGCCTCCTACTGTGTAGGAAAAGACGAGGAAGGACAGCAGGAAGACAGCGTGGGAGAACTGGTGGGAGAAAAAAACAGGAATTGAATGAAAAAAGGACTGTTGCGTAAGCAACAGTCCTTTTTTGGGTCGCGGCCCGCGAACGGGGGTGTGTGAATTTTTTTCACACACCCCCGTTTTTCACCACCCCTTGGGCAGCATCCCTGCCATGCTCAGCAGGGCGTAAACACCGGAGGCCAGGAACACCACAAGGACCAGTTCCTGGATGGGTCGGGCGGCCAGCCAGCCGCACTGCCAGCAGGGTTCCTGGTCTCCTTTTTTCCGGGCGCTCCGGAGCATGAACACCGGCAGCACGGACATGATGATGCCCCCGAAGGTGCCGGCGCTGAAAATGGCGCTGACAAAGCCCACCAAACCGCTGCTGGCCAGGAAAATGGGCGGAATCACAATAAAAACCAGACACAGGGCCCGGCTCCGGATATCCCGTTCCGACCGGAACCCCAGCCGCTCGATGCAGTTGGTAAGGAAGCTTTCAGCAATGGCCCAGAAGGAGGTAAGCATGGCACAGAAGGCAAAGAAATTCACCAACAAATAGAAAAGCGGATTCTCCAGGGCCCTGCCCCAGGAAAGAGAAGCCACTTCCGTGATTTCCTTCCCTGGCAGCATCAAAAACACCGCCAGGGGCACCAGGGCCAGGATCAGGAAAGAGATCCCCGTGCCTCCCAGGATGGCCGGCACCAGCTTTTCCGGACGGTCCCGGAAGCCCCGGGCCAGTTCCGGCACAATGTACTGGACCGCATAGCAGAATACGGCAATATTGAACACCGGGATACCCCAGGTCCAGTGGGCATAGAGGATTTCATCCAGAGGCACCCGGGCCCGGAGGAAGGACGCCCCCACCAGGAGAACCAGCATCAGGATCATCCCCAGCCCCAGGAACTTTTCCGCCGCCCCGGTAACTTTCAGGCCCAGCCAGACCACAGCGGTTGCCCCGATGGAAAACAGCAGGCTGGCTTCTTCCAGGGGCAGGCCCAGGAAGGTGCTGAGAATCTTTCCGCAGCCGGTGATGTAGGCGATCAGGCTGCAGAAACTGGTAGCTCCCACAGAAAAGAAGATCAGCCAGGATCCGGCCTTCCCCACATATTTTTCCGCCAGTCCGGACAGCTGCAAAGGCCGCCGGGTGCGCAGGGCTGTTTCCGCCACATAGAGCATGGACGCCACCGAAAGAAACCCGGCTGCCAGAAGCCAGGTGAGCAGCACCGGCCACCCTGCCTTCCGGCTGGCATAGGCCAGGCCCAGCACCCCGGATCCGATGGTGGCCCCCACCACCAGCATCACCGCTTCTGTAAAAGTAAGCCGGCGGACTTCCAGGGTTCCGTTCTCCTCCTCTGCCGTCTCCAGATTCTCTGATTCCGTATACTCCATCTTGTTCTCTCTCCCCGTTATATTGTCAAGTCATCTGACCTGCATACCGGTTTATTGTAGCATAACAAGGAGCAGGAGGGAATGGGAGTTAACGTAAAAAAGGAGGGGCTGTTGCATACGCAGCAGCCCCCCTTTCATCCATTCTTCCGCATCTTCGGTTCCCGGGTCCAGCAGACTGCCTGCATCAGGCAGATCACTGCCGCCACGGCTCCCATTCCGATCCAGAATACCGGTTCCACGTTCATCAGATTCATCATGGCAATCGCTCCTTTCGGGAATAATCGTTTATTGTTCGTCGTTTTGGAAGGAACCCGCTCTCAGTGGGTTCCCTGAAGGGAAACGCTGCCCTGCGGCAGCTAACCCACCACCAGCCTTGCGGCTGGTCCC
>NZ_FR902003.1:0-4378 GCF_000437815.1 Acidaminococcus sp. CAG:542 | reverse complement strand
GCTAACCCACCACCCATGCTGCGCATGGATACCCCCGCCCTTGTAAAGGGCGGATATACGCTCGGGCCTGCGGCCCATTGCTTTTTTACAAGTACCAGGGCGTTAAGCCCGCGTACTTACTATCCGCCCTTTGCAAGGGCGGGGGACCGTTGCGCTTGCGCAATGGTGGTGGGTTAGGCGCCGCGATACCCGGCGCCGTCTTCCTTCGCCTCCGCACTAACTTCCGCTGGTGCAGGCGGTGGCGATCCCCATGCAATCCCGGCGCCGTCTTCCTCTATCCCTCCACACCAACTTCCGCCTCGCTCCCACTTCCCATCCATGCTATAATCATAAGGAATGAACATCCAAGGGGAGGCATCCTTTATGCTGAGCAGGTTCAAAGGATTGTGCAGGGAAATCTGGGAGCGGAACCAGCGCTTCAAGACGGCTTTTCTGGGCAGTTGGAGCTTTTTTCTGGTATTCCTGGTGCTCACTGTCATCGGGCGGGGGGACCAGTGGAGCAAATGGACGGTAATCAGTCAGGGCTTTTTGGCTGTACAGCTGGTAATGTTTCTTTCCGTGCCTTGGCGGCTGTACAACGAAAAATACGGCAGGATCGAGCCCCGGCGGGAAGCGGCCAATTTCCTGCTTTTCCTTCTGCTCTGGCGGAGCCTGGAACAGGTCCCGTCCTTTAATGACTACCTGTTCCTGGGCCTTTGGGGCACCGCCGCCCTGTCCGCAGCGCTTACCCTTTTTTTCTGTGATACACCCCAGGGACGAAAGGGGCTTTTTCCCGCTTTTCTGCTGGCCCTTGGCAAAAGCCTGCTCCTGGGAGGGTTGTCCTTTGCCCTTTTGGGCCTCTGCTTTTCCGGCATCCGGATGCTCCTGTACCCCAAACTGTCCCTGGAATGGCTGGAGCTGGCCTGTGTATTTTCCATCTGGGTGGTATCCTGGCAGGTCCTGCTGGCCCAGATTCCCCGGGAAAACGAACCTCTGGCGATACCGGACTGGTATTCATCACTCTGCCGGAACCTTCTTCTTCCGGCGGCCGCGCTCCTTGTGGTCATCCTTTATTTCTATCTGGCCAAAAGCCTCCGGGAGGGAGCTCTGCCAAATGGTATCATGAATCCCTTTGGATCCTGTGCTTTGGCTTTTTATACCCTGTTCTGCTTATCCTACCCGGAAGAGCAGCCGCTCTGGGTGCGGAAAGTCCTGAAATGGGGAGCACTCCTTCTGGTTCCCATAGCAGCGGCTCAGCTCCGAGGCGTCTGGATCCGTTTGGAAGCCTACGGGCTCACAACCCTCCGGTATCTGTCCCTCTGCTGCACCTTCGTGGGGCTTTGTGTCCTGCTCGGGGGCATTACAAGGCAAAAACCCCGGAAAATATACCTGTTGTGCGGAATCCTCAGCGGGATCCTGGCATTTTCGCCCCTGAACCTGGTGGACCTCCCTGCCTGGTCCCAGGCACGGCGCCTGGAAGAAACCATCACCCGGAATCAGCTGATCCAGAAGGGGAAACTGGTCAGCGCCCGAGAGATTTCTCCAGAGGAAGCGGAGCGGATCCGCAGCAGCTATGGTTATCTGGCCGGTTCCGCCGGCCGGTGGCGGTATCCTCTGGTGGAACAAATCAAAGAATCTCCCTTCCTGGCCACCCTGCCTCGTCCGCCCAAAGGAAAAGGTCATACCGGTATCGGGTATTATAACTACAGCCAAAAACTTGCAACACTGCCGGTCAGCGGTTATTCCAGGGTAATAATCATCAAGGGGGCCCATATCCAGTACCACCGGCTGCGTTTTTCCGGAGAGGGAAATACTGCATACAGCCTGCCCATAGATGATGCGTACCTGCAGCAGCTGCGGGAAAAATATCCTTCCAACGGACTGGTGGAGGGAAAAGATCTCCAGCTTCAGCTGGAGGATGGGAAACTGCTGATCTTTACCCAGCTTGCAGGGAGCCAGGACGGGTTTGACCAAAAAGAGAAAAATTCCGTCAGAGTCGATGGATACCTGCTGGAACAGTAAAATTCCAATTCAAAGGAAGTGTCCCCTTATGACCAAACACCGTGAAGCCATCTTGTGCATGCTGGTGGCTGCGCTGTTTTTCTGCCTTACGGAAGTATGCATGAAAAAAATCAATGGCGACCTGAACGGGGTCCAGGTGAATGCCACACGGTACACCCTGGCCGGGCTGGCCTTGATGCCCTGGAGCCGGAAGCAGCTTTTGGCCCGGCATGCCCGGGTTACCTTTGCCCAGCAGAAACTCTGCTTTTTCCTGGGATTCATGGGCATTGCCATGGTGGGGCCTCTGTACCAGATGGCTTCGGTGGTGCTGGGAGCCAGCCATACGGCGGTGATCTTTTCCAGCACGCCTCTTTTCATTACGGTGCTGGCGGCCCTGATCCTGGGGACCCCCATTACCCGGTATGAAATCGCCGCCCTGGGGCTCCAGGTGCTGGCCATTGCCGTTTTGGTGGACCCATTCCACATGTCCCTGGACCCGGGAGGCTTTTTGGGGCTCATGGTCTGCGTGTTCGGGTACAGCCTGTATGCGGTGGGAGGCAAGAAGCTCATGCCGGCCCTGGGCAGCGTGACGGTCACTGCCTGGACGTTCTTCTGGGGCGGGCTCCAGCTGCTGTTTGTGGCCTTCCTGTCCCACATCCCCGCTGTGGCGGCCTTTTTCACTGCCCACGGCCTGGGAAATTATGCCTATATCCCGCTTCTCACCGGCTACACCTGGGCCAACCTGCCCTGGGTGCTCACCCTGTACCTGGGCATCACCCTGGTGGCCTTCCTGTGCTGGTTCCGGGCCATGGAGGTGGGGAGCATCACCCTGGGGAGCCTGACCTATTTCATCAAGCCGGCCCTGAGCCCTCTCTTCGCCTGGCTTTTTGTGGGGGAGGCCATTACCTTCCAGATGGCCTTGGGCATGGGGCTCATGCTCCTGGGGGCCCGGATCGCCCTAATCAAATAACCTTTGTCGAGAAAGGAAAGATATCCAATGAAAGAAATCAACAATACCTTGCTGAAAGAATTCCGTGCTGCCTATGACCGGGATGCAGCCGCCCGGACCCTGAACAGTGCCCTGGCCAAAACCGACCTGGCGGACCTGTCTTTTGTGCCCATGCAGGCGGCCCTCCACCAGGGACCCTTTGCGGTGGAAGTGAAGACCCGGGGAATCACCGCCCAGCAGAAGTCCGGCCGGTGCTGGCTCTTTGCGGCTCTCAACATCATGCGGGAAATCGTGGCGGAAAAGTGTGGCTTGGAGGAATTCGAACTGTCCCAGAACTATCTCAGCTTTTACGACAAGCTGGAAAAGGCCAACAACTTCCTGGAAATGGTCATCGAACAGGCCGGGGAGCCCGTGAAAGGCCAGAGCATGCAGTACGTGCTCCGGGGCATGGTGGATGGGGGCTACTGGAGTGAAGCGGCCCATCTGGCGGCCAAATACGGGGTGGTGCCCAAAGCCGCCAACCCGGAATCCTACCAGTCGGAACATACGGACCGGTTCCTGGCTGCCATGAACCGGCTGCTCCGGAAAGATGCCCTGGAGCTCCGGGAACTGGTGGCTGCCGGAAAGGATCCCTATCCCCGGAAGAAGGAAATGCTGGCGGAAGTGTACAAAGCGGAATGCATCGCCTTCGGGGCGCCGGTGGAGACCTTCGATTTTGCCTGGCGGGACAAGGACAAGAACTACCACTGTGACCGGAACCTGACCCCCAGGGAATTCTACGACAAATACGTGGGCCTTGTCCTGAAAGACTACATGCCCGTGATCAACGAACCCACCCCGGACAAGGAAATGGATACCCCGGTGGCCTTCCACGCTGTGGAAAACATGGTGGGGAAGGACATGGAAGCCCTGAACCTGTCCCAGGAAGCCCTGGAAGACCTGTGCGTCCGCCAGCTCCAGGCCGGAGAACCGGTGTGGTTCGCCTGCGACGCCGGTGCCTACGGAGCCCGGAAAGAAGGGATCTGGGATCCGGACAGCGTCCAGGTGGAAAAGCTCCTGGGAGGATTTTCCTGGGATATGCCCAAAGGGAAGCGGCTGGAATACGGAGCCAGCTCCGCCACCCATGCCATGCTACTGACCGGGGTGGATTTCGATGCCAGCGGCCGTCCCACCCGGTGGAAGATCGAGAATTCCTGGGGCAAGGAAGTGGGGAAGAACGGCTATTTCGTCTGCTCCGAAAAGTATTTCAAAGAATACGTCTACGAAGCCGTGATCAGAAAATGCCATTTTACCCCGGAACAAAAAGAAATGCTGAAAAAAGAACCCATCCGGATCAATCCCTGGGATGAGGATGTATGAAAAAAGGAAGAAACCCACAGCAAGCGGGTTTCTTTGATGGTAAACGCATCCGTTGGATGCTAACCCACCACCAGCCTCACGGCTGGTCCC
>NZ_FR902002.1:0-12169 GCF_000437815.1 Acidaminococcus sp. CAG:542 | reverse complement strand
TTTTCTTTCAATGTTTCAGTTGAAACATTTCGCTGCTGATCAAGTTTCAGTCTGTTGCTTTCTCTTCGAGAAAGCTTATTCAGTATAGCAAAAAGGCAGAGAAAATGCAAGCATTTTCTCTGCCTTTTTCAAATTTATTTTCCTGCTCAGAAGAATTCCTTCAGAGAGAAGGTCTGATCCCGGTTGGGGCCTACGGACACAATGCCGATTTCCACGCCCACCACTTCGCTGAGCCGGTTCAGATAGGCCTGGGCTTCCGCCGGCAGGTCGCTGTAGGACCGTACCCCGGAAATGTCCTTTTTCCAGCCTTTGAAGGTTTCGTAAACCGGTTTGGCTTTGGCCAGGATGGTCAGATCCGCCGGGATGTGCTGGATGGGTTCTCCGTCGATGGTCCAGCCGGTGCACATCTTGATTTCGTCCATGCCGTCCAGGATATCCAGCCGGGTAATGGCCAGGGCATCCATGGAGTTCAGCCNNNTAATGGCCAGGGCATCCAGGGAGTTCAGCCGGGCAGCATATTTCACCATGAAGGCATCCAGCCAGCCGCAGCGGCGGGGCCGCCCGGTGACAGTGCCGAATTCATGGCCGGTGTTCCGGAGATAGGTTCCCGGGCCGTCAGTATCGAACAGTTCGCACACAAAGGGGCCTTCCCCTACCCGGGTGGTATAGGCTTTCACCACGCCCACCACATGGTCGATGAACCGGGGCCCTACGCCGCTGCCGGTGGCTGCATTACCGGCGGTGGGGTTGGAGCTGGTCACATAGGGATAGGTGCCGTAGTCGATGTCCAGGAAGGTGGCCTGAGCCCCTTCGAACAGGACTTTCTTGTGAGCATCGAAAATGTTCCCCAGAGCTACGCTGGTATCAGTCACATGGGGCCGCAGTTCTTCCGCATAGTCCAGGTAGGCTTTCAGCATGGGTTCATAGGCCAGAGGTTCTGCCCCGTAGACTTTGGTGAACAGGGCATTCTTGGCATCCAGGTTCCGTTTCAGCTTGGCAGCCAGCACGTCTTTGTTCATCAGATCGCAGACCCGGATCCCGGTACGGGCATATTTGTCCATATAGCAGGGTCCGATGCCCCCTTTGGTGGTGCCGATCTTGGCATCCCCCAGGGCAGCTTCCTGGAGTTCGTCCTGCTTTTCATGGTACGGGAACACCACATGGGCCCGGTCGCTGATCAGCAGGTTGCTGGTATCCACGCCCTTGGCCTTCATTTCGGCGATTTCCTGGAGCACCACACGGGGGTTGATCACCACACCGTTGCCCAGGATGCAGGTTTTGTCCTTGTATAAAATCCCGCTGGGCAGCAGACGGAGCTTGTAGGAAACGTCATTGACCACCACCGTATGGCCGGCGTTGGAACCGCCGGAATAGCGGACCACCGCATCAGCCTGCTGGGCCAGGTAGTCAACAATCTTGCCTTTACCTTCGTCCCCCCACTGGGAACCGATTACAACAACAGATGACATAGAGTTCTCCTTCTTTCGGGTTACATTCCAAACCGGGCGTAGATTTCATCCACATGCTTCAGCATATGTTTCGGTTCGAAGCAGGCTTCCACTTCTTCTTTGGTCAGGTACTTGTCGATGTCCGGATCCGCTTCCACGTTGGTCTTGAAGTCGGCCCCTTCCATCCACCGGGCCATGGCGTTCCGCTGCACCCACTTGTAGGCATCTTCCCGGAGCACCCCTTTGCTTACCAGGGCGATCAGCAGGTTCTGGCTGTAGATCAGGCCGCCGGTCAGGTTCAGGTCCCGCATCATGGCTTCCGGATATACCAGCATCTTGCCCATGATGTCCTTCATTTTCCGCAGCATGTGGTCCAGCAGGATGGTGGAATCCGGCAGGATGATCCGTTCCACGGAAGAATGGGAAATATCCCGTTCATGCCACAGGGCCACGTTTTCGATGGCAGCTTCTGCATTGCCCCGGAGCACCCGGGCCAGGCCGCAGATCTTTTCACAGGTGATGGGGTTCCGTTTGTGAGGCATGGCGGAAGAGCCCTTCTGGCCGGGAGCAAAATATTCTTCCGCTTCCCGGACTTCCGTACGCTGGAGATGACGGACTTCCGTGGCCATCTTTTCCAGGGTGGCGCCGCACACGGCAATGGTGCTCAGATAGAAGGCATGGCGGTCTCTCTGGACAACCTGGTTGGCAATGGGCACAGGGGTCAGCCCCAGTTTTTCGCACACGTATTTTTCCACAAACGGGTCAATGTTGGAATAGGTCCCGATGGCACCGCTGAGTTTCCCTACGGAGATGTATTTCTTGGCCATTTCCAGCCGTTCGATGTTCCGTTCGGTTTCAGACATCCACAGCAGGAACTTCAGGCCGAAGGTCATGGGTTCCGCATGGATCCCGTGGGTACGGCCCACGCACAGGGTGTGACGGTATTTCTGAGCCTGGCTCTTGAGGATTTCATGGAGTTCCTTTTCTTCCCGGATCAGGATTTCCGCGGAATGTTTCATCATGAGCCCCATGGCCGTGTCCTTCACGTCGTTGGAGGTCAGGCCTTTATGGATATATTTGGAAGCATCGCCGACGTGTTCAGCCACAGAAGTAAGCAGAGAAATGATGTCATGGTTGGTGGTCTTTTCGATTTCATGGACCCGGTCCAGATCGAAGTCCGCCTTGGTTTGGATGTCATGGAGCGCATCATCCGGTACAATGCCCAGTTTGTTCATGGCTTCGCAGGCCGTGACTTCAACTTTGACAATGTTGCGGTCTTCGTTTTCTTCCGTCCAGATGGAACCCATTTCTTTACTGGTATAACGTGGAATCACAATACTTCCTCCTTAGGTATAACAAAAAAATGGCATAACGAGGGAACACACCGTTCCCGCTGTCTTTTTATTGTATCATTTTACCGAACGCTTCGCAACGACAAGAATTTTTTGTTTGCAATAAAAGGACCCGCTGTTCCAAGCGGGTTCTTTCCTTCGGCAATTGACAATTGACAGGCGGCTGCTGTATGGCAGCCGCATTTATTCCGGTCTCCGGCTCAGATCCTCGAACCGGGTGATATCCTTCCGGAAATACAGCGGCACCGTGCCCACCGGGCCATTCCGGTGCTTGGCCACGATCAGTTCCGCCACGTTCTTTTGTTCCGTATCCGGGTTGTAGTAATCGTCCCGGTAGATGAAGCACACAATATCCGCATCCTGTTCCAGGGCCCCGGATTCCCGCAGGTCACTGAGCATGGGCCGTTTGCTGGTCCGCTGTTCCACGCTCCGGCTCAGCTGGGACAGGGCGATCACCGGCACATTCAGCTCCCGGGCCAGCCCCTTCAGGGACCGGGAAATATCACTCATTTCCTGCTGCCGGTTGTCGCTGGCCCGTTTGGAGGACCCCTGCATCAGCTGGAGATAGTCCACGATGATCAGATCCAGGCCTTTCTCGTTCTTCCACCGCCGGGCCTTGGACCGCATTTCCAGGGCCGTCATCCCCGGCGTATCATCCAGCATGATCTTGGCGGCACTGAGCTTGTCCGCCGCGTTCACCAGGTTGGGCCATTCGCTTTCCTGGAGCTGGCCGATCCGCAGCCGGGAGGCGTCGATCCGGGCCTGGGAGCACAGCAGCCGCTGGACCAGCTGCTCCTTGCTCATTTCCAGGGAGAAGAAGGCTACGGATTTTCCCCCGTCCAGAGCCACATGTTCCGCAATGTTCAGCACCAGGGAGGATTTCCCCATGGAAGGACGGGCTGCCACGATGATCAGATCCGAAGGCTGGAGCCCGCTGGTCATTTTGTCGAAATCGGAAAACCCGGTGGGCAGGCCGGTAAAGGCATCCTTGGTGTCGTACAATTCCTCGATCCGGGCCATGGCGCTTTTCACGATGTCCTTGATCTTCACCACGCCCCCGGAATGTTTCCGGTTGGCCACCGCCAGGATCTTCTGTTCCGCCTGGTCGATGGTCTGGGCAATGTCCTGTTCTTCCTCGTAGCCGCTGGCCGCCACTTCCGTAGCCGAATTGATCAGCTGCCGGCGGAGGGATTTTTCCTCCACGATCTTGGCATGGTACACCACATTGGCCGCAGTGGGCACCGCATTGCTGAGAGCGGTGATGGCCGCCGTGCCTCCGATGGCATCCAGCTTCCCCAGCCGGCGCAGTTCTTCGGTGACCGTAACCAGGTCCACCGCCTCGTTCCGGCTGTGGAGATCCATAATGGCCGAAAAGATCACCCGGTTGTCCGGCCGGTAAAAGTCATCCTCATTGAGGATTTCCCCGGCTTTGTCGATGGCATCCCGGCTGATCAGCATGGCCCCCAGCACACTTTGTTCCGCCTCGATATTCTGGGGTGGAATACGTTCTTCCAAAGAGCAAACCTCCTTCCTGAAAAGAAACCCACCACCGTATCACAGAGGTGCCGATCCCCTTCTCAAGACAGTCATTGTCCTGTCTGTCCGCCCTTTTCAAGGGCGGGGGACCAGCCTGGGGCTGGTGGTGGGTTCCTTTTTTATTCTTCCGTTTCTACAACGACCTTGAACTTGGCGGATACATCCGGCAGCAGTTTTGCCGTTGCGGTGTATACCCCCGGGCTCTTGATGGTTTCCGGAATCTCGATCTTCCGGCGGTCCACCCCTTCCATCCCGGTCTGGGTCAGCAGGGCATCCGCCACATCCTTGGAGGCAATGGATCCGAACAGCTTCCCGTTGGCTCCCACCTTCACCTTCATGTGCAGGGTCACCTTTTCCAGCTGGGCAGCCAGGATCACCGCTTCGTCATGAGCCTGGGCAGCCCGGTGTTTGGCCACCTGCATGTCCTGTTTGGCCTGGTTCAGGTTCCGGGAGGTGGCTTCTTCCGCGATTCCCCGGGGAATCAGATAGTTCCGGCCGTAACCTTCCGCCGTTTCGATGATATCGCCTTTCTTACCCAATTTCTTGATGTCCTGCAGCAGAATTACCTTCATCTGTATCGCTCTCCTTCATTTGTTCTTTGGCCAGCTCAAGGACCTTCGGCATCAGTTCTTCCGCCGTCACGCCCTTCACCTGTACCCCGGCAACGGTCTGATGGCCGCCGCCGCCAAGTTCTTCCATCATCACCTGCACATTGACGGATCCGTCACTGCGGGCACTGATGCTGACTCCGTTTTCATTCTGGCTGAAAACCACACTGGCCCGGATGTCATCCATGGTCAGCAGTTCATCCGCCGCCTGGGCCACGATCACCGGCGTATCCTTGTCCTGACAGGAACACTGGTGCACCGCCACAGCCAGCCCGGGCAGAGGCTGTTTCATCTCGGTGATGATCCGGGCCCGGGTGAGCACCGTATGTTCATCATCCTTGAACAGCAGGGAAACCATATGGGGATCGGCTCCGTTCCGGCGCAGGAAAGCCGCTGCTTCGAAAGTCCGTTCCCCGGTCTGCACCGCAAAATTCTTGGTGTCCACCAAAATCCCTGCATACAGGGCCGTGGCTTCCACTTCAGAAAACTGCAGCTTGTTTTCAAAATACTGGAGGATCTCCGTGACCATTTCACAGGTGGAAGAGGTGGACGGTTCCATATACTGGAGCATCACATCGGTGATGGCATCCTCCGCCCGCCGGTGATGGTCGATGATGATCCGCCGGCGGATGGCCTGGAGCACCTTGGGCGCCGCGCTCAGCATGGCCCGATGGTGGTCCACCAGCACCAGGATGCTGCCGGGAGTGATCCGCTTCAATGCCTCTTCCTCGTTGACGAACAGGGACAGGTACCGGTCGCTCTGGTCCTTGGACACGGTTTCCAGCTTCTTCAGGGAAGGACCCTGGCCGCTGGTGACGATGCAGCAGCTCTTGTTCAGGGTCAGGGCCATTTTGGCCACCCCGATGGCTGCCCCCAGGGCATCGTAGTCCTCGTTGGCATGGCCCATGATGAACACCTGGTCCGCACTGACCATCAGTTCGTGGATGGCCTGGGCCACGATCCGGGCCCGGACCCGGGTGTTTTTCGCCTGGACGGAGCCCCGGGCCCCGTAGAAGCTCATATCGTCCCCCAGCTGGACCACTGCCTGGTCCCCGCCCCGGCCCAAAGCCAGGTCCAGGGCCGCCTGGGCCTTCTGGCTCAGTTCCGCCAGGTTCCGGCCGTCCGCCGCCACCCCGATACTGATGGTGGGGCTGATCCGGTTGCCGCTTTTAATCTCCCGGACCCGGTCCAGCACCTGGAACTTCTTGCTGATGGTGTCCGTCAGCCCTTTCCGGCTCATGCCCACCACAAACATGTCTTCCGTGTATTTCTGGAAGTACCCGTGGACTTCCTCCACCCAGCCCCCGATGGCCTTGGTCACGTCCACGATCAGGCTGGCCCGCTCGTTTTCGTTGAGGCCTTTCATGGCATCGTCGTAGTTGTCGAACTGGACATAGGCCACCACCGGCCGTTCTTCCTCATACCGTTTTTTCTGCCGTTCCCGGTCCGTGATATCCGTCAGGTACAGGGCCAGCCCCGTATCCTCCTCCGGATTGTCGGTGATCTGGATCCGCCGGACCAGCATCTTGTAGATCCGATCCCCGATCTTGATCTGCTTGTCCGCGTCCCGGAGCCGCAGGGTGGCAAAATTGTTGTCCGGCGGCGGCAGCACCTTTTCAAAAGGCGTGGCCAGCGGCACCTCCACCGCGATGAATTCGTTGAACAGCCGGTTCCGCCACTGGAGATGTCCTTCTTTGTCGAAAACCCCGATGCCGATGGGGATCCGCTGGGACGCATAATTGTTGGCCCGTTCAATATTCCGGACCACCGTGGTCATGGAATGGTTGAACCAGGCTTCCCGGAGCCGGTTGCTCCGGAAGGTCAGATAATAGACCAGCAGCACCGAAATGAACCCGATGGCCGTACAGATGGCCAGGTTCACCGCAATCCCGTAGATCACCAGGACGGACCCCAGCAGGGCCACCCCGATGCGCACGGACTGCCACAGGTTCCGGCGTGATTTCTCCTCCATACTATCCCCCTCTATTCAGGCTTTTTGGCCCCTGGCTTCCGGATCTTCCGGAGATCGAAGACCATTTCATAGGCCCCCAGCACCACCACCAGCTGGGAGGCGATGGGCAGGGTGAAGGTCAGCAGCAGACTCAGCGGCAGCAGGATCCGGGGATAATGGCGGTATTCCACATACCAGCGGATCAGGCTCAGCCCCTGGACCAGGAGCAGCATGTTCATCATCATATACAGGGTGTACCCGCCCCGGTACACCAGGGAATCCTGATAGTTCTGGCCGAAGAAGATCAGCATCATCCCGATGCCATAGGGCAGGAGCAGCCATTTGGGCAGCTTCCACAGGGAAAAAGGCGGAAACCAGGGGTAGTAATCCCCCATCCGTCCCAGGATCTTCCGGGCCGCCCAGTAGTTGGCAATGGCGGTAATGGGCGCGCTGAGCAGCACCCCGGCCGGCAGGATCAGTTCGAACATCTTTTTCAGCTGGGCCAGCTGGGTGTCCGTGAGCCCGTTCATCCCCAGGGTCTGGAAAATCTCGCTGCTCATGTTCACCGATTCGTCAATGGACTGGAAGAACACTTCGATTACATTCACATGCATGAAGAAATAGGCTGCCAGGGCACTGAGCACCGTGGAAAGGAGGGCCCCCAGGCTCCCCATGAGCAGGGTCTGGGTGGGAGTCATCTGTTTTTCCATGGCATAACCCATGAACAGGCCGATGAGCCCCAAAATCAGGCACTGGGTCAGAGCCTGGAGGGGGGACAGCAGCACCGCCACCACGCACCCGGTGACCAGCAGGCACAGAATGCTCCATTTCAGCCCGTTCCGCCGGCCGCAAAGGATGATGGGCAGAGGCCACAGGATGCTCACAATGATGTCCAGCACCGGGATGTAGTTCCCCACCAGGGTAAAAAGCACGGCCACCGCCGCCAAAATGCCGGATTCCACCAGCGAAGAAGTTTTATGGTAATGCAAAGCGATATTCCTCCATGATGATAGTTTCCTTCGGCCATTGACCATTGGCCATTGACAACCAAGAGAGCGTTTCCCTACTATTCTACAATATTTGACAAAAAAAAGACAGACCCCCGAAAGGGTCTGTCTCTGTCATCCAGCTTATTCAGCCGTAAACGGCAGCAGTGCAACGTTTCTGGCACGTTTGATGGCAATGGTCAGCTGACGCTGATGTTTTGCACAGGTGCCGGAAATCCGGCGAGGCAGGATCTTGCCCCGTTCGGTGATGAACTTCCGCAGCTTGGCTGCATCTTTATAATCGATTTCCTGGACTTTGTCGACGCAGAAGGAGCAAACTTTTCTTCTGGGTCTCCGGTTACCTCTTTCACGCTTCATCATAGCTATTCTCTATCCTCCCTTTTAAAATGGGATCTCTTCGTCAAAACCTACTTCAGAGCCAAAGCCACCCATGGGACCGGCGGAGCCGCCCTGAGAGGACTGATTCTGGGATGGAGGATTCTGCTGGCCTGCGGCAGGACTGCCGGAGCCTTTCCGTTCGATGAATTCCACACGGTCCGCAATGACTTCCGTCATGTAATGCTTGTTCCCGTCTTTTCCATCGTAGCTGCGGATCTGCAGACGCCCTTCCACCAGAGCTCTCTGACCCTTGGTCAAACTGTTCCCACATAATTCAGCGGTTTTATTCCACGTTACAATGTTGATAAAATCCGCTTCCCGCTGGCCGTTCTTCGAAGCGAAGGGACGGTCAACTGCCAGAGTAAAGGTGCAGACCGTTTTTTCCGTAGGTGTAACCCGGACTTCCGGATCCCGTACGAGACGGCCCAACAAGATAATGCGATTCATACACCCAGCCTCCTTATTCGCCTTTGCGAATGATCATGTGACGCAGGATATCGTCGGTAATCTTCATCACACGGTCCAGTTCCTTTACGGCTGCAGGTTCAGCGGCAAACGTGGTCAGAACATACAGACCATCATTGAAGTCCTGAATAGCATATGCCAAACGTTTTTTGCCCCACTTATCGGTTTTTTCGATCGTAGCGCCGTTAGCCACCAGCAGGTCATCGAACTTCTTTACAACAGCGTTGAAAGCGTCCTCTTCTACCGGTTTAACGATGTACATGACTTCGTAGTTATTCACGAAATCACCTCCTCCTTTGGATTTGCTCCTCTACCATGAGGGCAGAAGAAGTATATATAATATATACAGCCTTAAAAGTATAGCATGGGAAGAGAATAAATGCAAGAAGGAAAAGGAATCTTTTCTGTAGTATAATAATATGATATTAATTTACAAAGGAGCACCACCATGTTCGTCTATGCCGACAACGCAGCCACCACCCGGGTCCTGCCCAAGGTCCTGGAGGCCATGCTGCCTTATTTTACAGAACAGTACGGCAACCCCTCCAGCACCTATCCCCTGGGGCAGGAAGCCTCCCGGGCCCTGATCGGCTCCCGGGAAACCATCGCCCGGCTGCTGGGCTGCCGGCCCCGGGAAATCACCTTCACCTCCGGGGGCAGCGAAAGCGACAACCAGGCCCTTCGGACCGCCGCTGCCTGGGGAAAGAAGCACGGCCGCACCCATCTTATCGCCAGTGCCATTGAGCACCACGCCATCCTCCACACCCTGGAGGCCCTCCAGAAGGAAGGCTTTGCCGTGACCCTGCTGCCGGTGAACCAGGAAGGCCAGGTGGAACCGGACACCCTGGCCCGGGCCCTGACCCCGGAAACCGCCCTGGTATCCGTGATGACCGCCAACAACGAAACCGGCGCCCTCCAGCCCATCAGGGAGCTGGCCGCCCTGGCCCATGAACAGGGAGCCCTGTTCCACACCGACGGGGTCCAGGCCCTGGGCCATGTGCCGGTTACCCTGGAAGCCGGGAACATCGACTTCCTGTCCGGTTCCGCCCATAAATTCTATGGACCCAAAGGAGTTGGTTTCCTTTTTACCAAGCAAGGCATCGAATTGGAAAACCTGATTTTCGGAGGAGAACAGGAACGGGGGAAGCGAGCCGGCACGGAAAACGTCTCCGGCATCGTGGGCATGGCCGCCGCCCTGGAAGAAGCGGTGAATAATCTGGATGCCAACGCCCGGAAGATGGCAGAAGCCCGGGACGCCCTGGAAGCAAAGCTCCTGGCCCTGGGCGGCACCCGGGTCCACAGCGGCCAGGTGCCCCGGCTCCCCGGCCACCTGAACATGGCCTTTGACGGAGTCCCCGCAGAAGCCCTGCTTCCGGTGCTGGGCATGGCAGGCATCTGCGTTTCCGCCGGGTCCGCCTGTGCCTCCGGTTCTCCGGAACCCAGCCATGTGCTCCTGGCCCTGGGCTGCACTCCGGAAGAAGCCAGATCTTCCCTCCGGTTCTCTCTGGGGGATGACATTACCCGGGAACAGGTGGACTATACGGCCCAAACCCTTATCCGGGAAGTCCAGCGGCTCCGGCGGCTGGAACACCGGCTGTAACAGAAAGGATGCATCATGAAAGCACTGATCGCCATGAGCGGCGGAGTGGACAGCTCCGTAGCCGCCAAACTCATGCAGGATGCAGGGTATGACTGCATCGGCTGCACCATGAAACTGTACAACAACCCGGACGCCGGCTGCAGTTCCAAAACCTGCTGCAGCCTCAGCGACGTGGAAGACGCCCGGAGCGTGGCCGCCCGGCTCCATATGCCCTATTACGTGTTCAACTACACGGAAGAATTCAAAAAAGACGTAATGGAAAAATTCGCCCGGAGCTATACCCTGGGCCACACCCCCAACCCCTGCATCGACTGCAACCGGTTCCTGAAGTTCGGCGCCCTGTACCAGCGGGCCCTGGAACTGGGCTGCGACTGTGTGGTCACCGGCCATTACGCCCGGATCCGGAAGACCCCGGAAGGGAAGTACCAGCTGCTCCGGGCCACGGACCCGGCCAAGGACCAGAGCTATGTGCTCTACAGCCTGACCCAGGACCAGCTGGCCCACACCCGGTTCCCCCTGGGGGGATACCACAAGACCCATACCCGGGAAATCGCCGCGGAAAACGGGTTCATCAATTCCCAGAAGCCGGACAGCCAGGACATCTGTTTCGTGCCCAACGGCCAGTACACCGATGCGGTCCAGCGGATCCTGGACTACAAGCCCCAGCCCGGTCCCTTTCTGGATCTGGAAGGCAACGTGATCGGCCAGCACAAAGGGATCATCTATTACACCCTGGGCCAGCACAAGAAGCTGGGGCTGAACCAGCCCGATTATCCTCTCTATGTAGTGAAGATCGACCCGGCAAAGAACGCCGTGATCGTGGGCCCCAGTGAAGCCCTGTTCAGCCGGGAAGCAAAGGTCCGGGACGCCAACTGGATCAGCGGAGAAGTGCCGGAAGGCCCCGTCCGGTGCCAGGTGAAAGTCCGGTACCGCCAGGAAGCCCAGCCCGCCACCGTAACCCCCACCGGCAAGGATACTTTCACCGTCCGATTCGACGAACCCCAAAGAGCCATCACCCCCGGCCAGGCCGCCGTATTGTACGACGGAGAAGTGGTCCTGGGGGGAGGGACTATAGTGGAATGAAGAAAGAAAAAACCAGGTCCCGGCCGGGGCCTGGTTTTTTGAGGAAGATATGCCCGACCGGAGGCCGGGAAGGGTTCCCCTGCGGGGAACCCCTACGCCGTAGGGGCGCGCCACAGGCACGCCCGTCCCGGCCTCCCGGAGGGCTCATTTTCATTCCCCAAAATACCGGTCCAACTCCCATTTCCTTGGGTTGTTCTCTATATATTCCATGATCCGGACCCCATCCCCCGGCGTCCTTACCAAATGGTCGTAATATCCACGCTGCCAAATTTTACGCCCGCACACCCGGGTTGTACAACCTTTGAACTGGTTGATGAATCCGGCCAGGGAAATGGTTGCCCTATCCTGATTTCGGAATACCAATAAATGGATATGGTTGGGCATCACCACCCATTGCAGGATCTCCATCCCCGGATACCGGTTGGCAAACCAATCCAGATGAGCCGCCACCTGATTCCCAATTTCCGTAGGATGCAGAACTCCCTGTTCAATACATCCAAATAGAGGTTCCCTGTCCAGGGTGCACACCGTAAGGAAAGTCAGCCCGGACAGTTGGTAAACCACAGGAGAAAGCCGGATGTTTTTTCGGCTGGGATGAAGGGTGTGAGTGAATGACATAAATGGCCTCCTTCTTTTGCAAACATATGTTTATATTATGATTTTATATATTATAACATGACAGAATATTTTTGCAAGTTTGCTGGTTTGACCCGACCGGAGGCCGGGAAGGGTTCCCCTGCG
>NZ_FR902001.1:0-10831 GCF_000437815.1 Acidaminococcus sp. CAG:542 | reverse complement strand
GAAGCCCTGGAAAGCCGTTATCTTGTGGACCCCGCGCATGCGGGGATGAACAGCCGGTACTTCAAAGAGTAATCGGGAACTATTTATATACATTTTGGAATTGCAGGTTTAATCAATACCAGTTTATAGGGAGTGAAAAGTGATTGAGTGGTTAGGTGGCTAAGTGGCTATGAAACCAGGTTACTTCTTAGAGGCGGGATAAAATCGCCAATCTCAGTCGGATTAAAACAGCCAGGAGGCCGGGAAGGGTGTGCCTGCGGCGCACTCCTACAGCGTTGGGATCGGATGTTGTTTGTTCGACCGATTTGGAGGAGGTTGTCGTTGACCAGGAGGAGAATATCGTTGTTGTCATCAGTCCGACGGAGACGGCGTTTTTCAATCGGATGGACGGGGTCTATGGAGAACGGCGAGCACGGGCGGCTCTGGCGGCATTTTTGTCGGTGGCAAAGGCGTGAGACTAAAAAGCGGCTGACCCCTTTTCACCATCCTACTGGCATATATTATGGTAGAATAATGGTATGGACGAAGTGGTATGTGAGTGTTTATCCTGAAATGGGGGCGTTGATCATGAAAAAGAGTGGGAAATTTCTGACTTGGATTGTATTGGCGGGTTTGCTGGCTTTGCCTTTGGGGTTGGGGGAGGCCAGCGTGGAGAAGCATGTGGCGGACGAGGCTAATTACAAGATGAGCTACCCCATTGTGTATGTGGACCGCAATCAGGAGGCCCAGGACCGGATCAATTCGGATATCTACCAATATATAGCCGGGTTCCGGGATGATTATGCGGCCGAAAAATTCACCCGGGGGAGGTTTTCTTACCAGGTGCAGTATGAGGACGGGACGCTGCTTTCTCTTACGCTGGCGGATTTCCGGTACAGCCAGGGGGCGGCCCATGGGTACACCAACACCCGGGGGCTGACCTACAGCAAGGTGACAGGGGAGAAGCTGCCTCTTCCGTATTTTGTCCGGATCAGTACGGCGGACAAGAGCCTGATCCTGTCCCAGCCCATTTACAACAGCCGGAATGAGCCGGTGCCTTTGAGCAAGACCTTTGCCAATGATTCTTTCATGTGGGACAAGCTGAAGATCAGCGACAATTATTTCCTGGAGGGCGGAGGAAAGATCGCCCTGATCTACCGGCCCTATGAACTGGGGTGCTACGCCCTGGGGACCCTGCGGGTGGAACTGTCGCCCAAGGTCATTGCTTACTTGAATCGGAAAAACTGACGTCTGACTTTTGACAGGGCCGGAGGGGCCGGGTGTGATTTCTTCGTCCGCCTTGACTTTTCTTTTCCCCCGTGCTACACTAGAAAAAACTTCAAAGAATCACCTTTTAACCTAGTCCTGTGAGACTAAGAAAGGGACTTTTATCCAGAAGCAGTTATTAGAAGCCTTCTTGTCTTAGGACGAGAAGGCTTATTTTTTCAACCTGCAGTTTATTATAGGAGGCTACAACATGACAAAGGCGGCAGTCAGCCTGTCCGGACGGGATATCCTGGATCTTTCCTCCCTGTCCGTGGAAGAGTACGATCTGATCATGCGAACGGCGGCGGAGATGAAGAAGGTCATGAAACGGGACATCAAGAAGCTCCCGTCTCTCCGGGGCAAATCCATTGTGAACCTGTTCTATGAAAACAGCACCCGTACCCGCAGCTCTTTCGAGCTGGCCGGGAAGTATCTGGGGGCGGACGTAATCAACCTGAGCACCGGCACTTCCAGTGTGAAAAAAGGGGAATGCCTGAAGGACACCATCCTGACCATGCAGTCCATGGCCTGTGATGCCATTGTCATGCGTCACCCGGTGGAAGGGGCAGCCAAGTACGCAGCGGACATTGCAGCCCCCATTGTGATCAACGCCGGGGACGGGGCCCATGCCCATCCCACCCAGGGTCTCCTGGACATGTTCACCATCCTGGAACATGGGAAACAGTTCAAGGGCCTGAAAATGGCCATTATCGGGGATATCCTTTACGGCCGGGTGGCCCGGAGCAACATTGCGGCCTGGACCAAGCTGGGAGCGGATGTCCATGTGGCCGGTCCCATGACCCTGATTCCTCACGACATCCAGGAACTGGGGGTCACGGTACACAAACGGGTGGAAGACGCCATTGAAGGGGCGGATGTGGTGGATGTGCTGCGGATCCAGCTGGAACGCCAGGACAAGGCCATGTTCCCCACTCCCCGGGAATACGCCCGGATTTACGGGGTCAACGAAGAACGGATGAAACTGGCCAAACCGGACTGTCTGGTGATGCATCCCGGTCCCATGAACCGGGGGTTGGAAATCTCCTGGGATACGGGCTACAGCGACCAGGCTGTGATCCGGGAACAGGTGACCAACGGGGTCGCGGTGCGGATGGCCGTGTTATTCTTGACGATTATGGGAGGAAAGCCAGTTGAAAACGCTAATTAAGAACGGACGGATCGTAGATCCCAGCCAGCAGCTGGACCAGGTGATGGACCTTCTGGTGGAAGACGGGAAAATCGCGGAAGCGGCGCCTCACATTGATGCAGCGGCGGACGAAGTGTTCGACGCTACGGGCCTGGTGGTGGCTCCCGGGTTCATCGACCTGCACACCCATCTCCGGGAACCGGGGCTGGAAGCCAAGGAAGATCTGGTCACCGGCACCATGGCAGCGGCCCACGGGGGCATCACCCGGGTGGCCTGTATGCCCAACACCAAACCGGTGATCGACAGCTCCATTGTGGTCAGCGGCATCCAGGAACGGGCCCAAAAGGAAGGGTACGTCCATGTGGAAGTGATCGGGGCCATTACCAAAGGGGAAAAAGGCAAGGAACTGTCTGAAATGGGGGACATGGCCCAGCACGGGGTCATGGGCTTCTCTGATGACGGCCACTATGTGTCCAGCGCCTATGTGATGAACCTGGCGGCCCAGTATGTGAGCGCTTTTGACAAGCCCCTGATCTGCCACGACATTGACGAAGAGATGAACCACGAAGGGTTCATGCACGAAGGGGCCGTTTCCGCCCGTCTGGGTGTGCCCGGCATCCCTTCCATCGCCGAAGACATCTGTGTGGCCCGGGATGCGGCCATTGCGGAATACACCGGGGCCCACATCCATATTGCCCACATTGCCAGCAAGGGCGCCGTGGACATTGTCCGGAAGGCCAAGGCCCGAGGGGTGAACATCACCTGCGAAGTGACGGTCCACCACCTGACCCTTACCGATGAAGCCTGCGCCGGTTACAATACGGCCACCCGGGTTTCTCCTCCTCTCCGGAGTCGGGACCATGTGGAAGCCATGCGGGCGGGACTGAAGGACGGCACCATCGATGCCATCGTAACGGACCATGCTCCTCATGCGCCGGAAGAAAAAGATGTGGAATTCCGGTATGCTCCCAACGGGTTCTGCGGCCTGGAGACTTCCGTAGGGGTGATCCTGACGGAGCTGTACCATACGGGAGAATTCTCCATCAACGAAATCGTGGATAAAATGAGCACCAGCCCGGCCCGGATCATGAATCTGGACGCCGGCAGCCTGAAGGTGGGCCGGAATGCGGACATCACCATCCTGGATCTGGACCGGGAATGGACGGTGGACAGTGAAAAATTCTATACCCGGGGCAAGGTGACTCCTTTCAACGGAAAACACTGCAAAGGCATGGCAGTGGCGACCATGGTCGATGGCCGGTTTGTGATGAAAGACGGTGTAGTATGCAAAAAGTAAAAGGCAAGTTGGTATTGAAAGACGGAAGCATCTACGAAGGAACTTTGTACAGCACCCACAAGGCAGTGGGGGAAGTGGTGTTCACCACCGGCATGTCCGGGTATCAGGAAACCCTGACGGACCCCTCTTTCTGCGGGCAGATCGTCATCTTCACCTATCCCCTGATCGGGAACTACGGCTGCAACGACCTGTTCTGCCAGAGTGACAGCTGCTGCTACAAGGGGCTGATCGTCAGCGAACTGTGTGACGAACCCTCCAGCTGGCGGGATGAAGGCACGGTGCTGGAATTCCTGGAAAAGAACGATATCCCGGTGCTGGCCGGTGTGGATACCCGGGCGCTGACCCGGCGGATCCGGTCCTACGGGACCCTCCAGGGGGTGCTGGTGCCGGCGGATACTCCGGACGACGAAGTCCAGGCTCTTTTGGCCACTCCCGAAGAACATGACCAGGTGGCCCAGGTAACCACCAAAAAGGTGTACACCATGGGACCGGACGACGCCAAATATTCCGTGGCCGTCATGGACTACGGGGTGAAGCGGCACATCCTGGAATGCCTGGTGGAAAAAGGCTGCAAACTGACCGTATTCCCGGCGGAAACTCCGGCGGAAGAGGTACTGGCCATGGATCCGGACGGGATTTTCCTGAGCAACGGCCCTGGGGATCCGGCAGATCTGACGGTGGAAATCGACAACATCAAAAAGATGATCGGCAAGAAACCCATTTTCGGCATCTGCATGGGGCATCAGGTCATGGCGCTGGCCAACGGGGCCAAGACCAAGAAAATGCTTTTCGGCCACCGGGGCATCAACCAGCCGGTCCGGGATCTGGTGGACCACAAGATCTGCATCACCTCCCAGAACCATGGGTTCATGGTGGATGAGGATTCCCTGAAGGGACTGCCGGTGGAAGTGATCAACCGGTCCCTGAACGACAACACCATCGAAGGCCTGCGCTATCTGAACCATCCCACCTTCACAGTGCAGTACCATCCGGAAGCATCCCCCGGTCCCAGCGGCAACGCTTATCTGTTCGACCGGTTTATCAAAATGATGGGAGGGCACTGATATGCCAAAAAAAGAGAATGTAAAGAAAGTCATGGTCATCGGTTCCGGCCCGATCATCATCGGTCAGGCTGCTGAATTCGACTATTCCGGCACCCAGGCCTGCCGGGCCCTGAAGGAAGAAGGGCTGGAAGTGGTGCTGGTGAACTCCAACCCGGCCACTATCATGACCGATGTGCACATTGCAGATCGGGTGTATGTGGAACCCCTGGATGTGGAATTCCTGGAAGCCATCATCGCCAAGGAACGGCCGGATTCCCTGCTGGCCACCCTGGGGGGCCAGATCGGCCTGAACCTGGCCATTGAACTGGACAAAAAAGGCATTCTGAAGAAATACAATGTGCAGCTCCTGGGCACCCAGATCTCCAGCATCATGAAGGCGGAAGACCGGGAACTATTCAAAGAAACCATGGAGAAACTCCACCAGCCCATTCCCCAGAGCACCATTGTGGAAAGCGTGGATGCGGCCAAGGAATTTGCCAAGAAGGTGGGCTTCCCTCTGATCGTGCGGCCGGCCTACACCCTGGGGGGCACCGGGGGCGGCATTGCCCACAACATGGATCAGCTGGATGACATTACCACCAAAGGGCTCATGTACTCCCTGATCGGTCAGGCCCTGATCGAACGGTCCGTAGCCGGCTGGAAGGAAATCGAATATGAAGTGGTCCGGGACCATGAAGACAACTGCATCACCGTCTGCAACATGGAAAACATCGACCCGGTGGGGGTCCATACCGGGGACTCCATCGTGGTGGCTCCCTGCCAGACCCTGACTGACCGGGAAGTCCAGATGCTCCGGACCGCCGCCATCGACATCGTCCGGGAACTGGGGGTGGAAGGGGCCTGCAACGTGCAGTATGCCCTGAATCCGGACAGTGAAGAATACATCGTCATCGAAGTGAACCCCCGGGTAAGCCGGTCTTCTGCCCTGGCTTCCAAGGCAACAGGCTATCCCATTGCCAAAGTGGCCGCCAAGATCGCTGCCGGGTATACCCTGGACGAAATCGAAAACGCGGTAACCAAGAAAACCTCCGCCTGCTTCGAACCCACCCTGGACTACTGCGTGATCAAGATCCCCCGCTGGCCCTTTGACAAGTTCGTCAATGCGGACCACACCCTGGGGACCCAGATGAAGGCCACCGGGGAAGTGATGGCCATCGAACGGAATATCGAAGCCGGTCTGCTGAAGGCGGTCCGCTGCCTGGAAATCGGCCTGACTCATATGGACATGCCGGAACTCCACAAGCTGACGGACCAGGAAGTCTTTGAAAAGGTCCGGAAAGTGGACGACGAACGGCTCTTTACCATCGCCGAAGCCTTCCGGAGAGGGATGACCGTGGACCAGGCCCATGCCATCACCAAGATCGACGAATTCTTCCTGCGGAAGATCCGCCACATTGTGGAACTGGAAGTGCGTTTGAAGAGCGAAGAACTGACGCCGGAACTGCTCCGGGAAGTGAAGAAACGGGGCTTTGCCGATGTGACCATCGGGAAACTGGTAGGGAAGACCGGTCTGGAAATCCGTGCCATCCGGAAGGAATGGGGCATTACCCCTGTTTACAAGATGGTGGATACCTGCGCCGCGGAATTCGACGCGGAAACTCCGTACTACTACTCCACCTACGGGGTGGAAGACGAAGTGGAAGACACCCCCAACAAGAAGGTGCTGGTACTGGGCTCCGGTCCCATCCGGATCGGCCAGGGGGTGGAATTCGACTACTGCTCCGTCCACTCTGTATGGGCTCTGAAGGATCTGGGCTACGAAACCATCATTGTAAACAACAACCCTGAAACCGTATCCACGGACTTCGATACCGCTGACCGGCTGTATTTCGAACCCTTGACCCTGGAAGACGTGCTGAATGTGATCGACCGGGAAAAACCGGAAGGGGTCATTGTCCAGTTCGGGGGCCAGACCGCCATCAACCTGGCCGGTCCGCTCCATGACTGCGGGGTGAAGATCCTGGGGTCTTCCGTAGACAGCATCGACCGGGCAGAAGACCGGGAACGGTTCGACGAACTGCTGACCAGTGTGGGGATTCCCCGTCCGAAAGGCCACACGGTGTTTGACATCGACGGGGCTCTGCGGGCTGCCAACGATGTGGGCTACCCTGTAATGGTGCGTCCTTCCTATGTATTGGGCGGCCGGGCCATGGAAATCGTCTACAACGACGACGAACTGAAATACTACATGAACAACGCCGTAAAGGCTTCCCACGAACACCCGGTGCTGGTGGACCACTACCTGATGGGTACGGAAGTGGAAGTGGATGCCATCTGCGACGGCAAGGACGTGTTGATGCCCGGGATCATGGAACACATCGAACGGGCCGGGGTCCATTCCGGGGACTCCATTGCGGTGTACCCGCCCCGGACCCTCAGCGAGCACGTAATCGAACAGATCATCGACTACACCACCAAACTGGCCCTGGGCCTGGAAGTTCATGGGATGATCAACATCCAGTACATTGTCCGGGATGACAAGCTGTATGTGATCGAAGTAAACCCCCGGTCCAGCCGGACAGTGCCTTTCCTGAGCAAGGTGACGGGCATCTCCATGGTGGATGTAGCCACCAAATGCGCCATGGGCGTATCCATCCGGGAACAGGGCCTGGAACCGGGCCTGAAGCTCTTCCCGGACTACTATGCGGTGAAAGCGCCGGTGTTCTCCTTCAACAAGATGACCGACGTGGACATCACCCTGGGGCCGGAAATGAAATCCACCGGGGAAGTCATGTGCATCGATGCCCAGTTCCCCAGAGCCCTGTACAAAGCCTGCATTGCCGCCGGCACCCACATCCCCAAGAGCGGTGCCATCCTGATCACCGTAGCGGACCAGGACAAGGAAGAAGTGGTGCCCATTGCGGAAGGGTTTGAAAACCTGGGCTATGAACTGGTGGCTACCGCCGGTACCGCCAAGTTCCTGGAAGGAAAAGGCATCCATGTGGGCCGGGTGGAAAAGGCCAGCGCCGGTACCCCCAACCTGCTGGATGACATCAAGGAAGGCCGGATCTGCATGGTGATCAATACTTTGACCCACGGTTCCGACGCTACCCGGGACGGCTTCAAGATCCGCCGGTCCACGGTGGAACACGCCATTCCCTGCCTGACCAGCCTGGATACCGCCCGGGCCCTGTACAAGGCCATGGGTGCCATGCGCCGGCGGAACGTGGTAAGCGTGGTGGCTCTCCAGGATCTGAAGACGGAGTAAGCCATGGCAGTATATATGGAAGGAACCATTGTCCGGCAGGAGAAACTTTCCGGGGACATCCGGCTCATGGAAATCCGCTGTCCGGAAGTGGCGGCAGCGGCCCAGCCGGGACAGTTTGTGACGGTACGGGTGAACAAGCTCCATCAGCCCCTGCTCCGGCGGCCCTTCGGGGTGGCCGGGGTGGACCGGGCGGCCGGGACTTTTTCCCTGATGTACCGGATCGTGGGAGAAACCACGGAACTTATGGATGCCATGGAGGCCGGGGACCCCATCAGTGTGGTGGGGCCCCTGGGCCACGGGTTCCATCTGGGGGCCAAACGGGGTCTCCTGGTGGGCGGCGGCATGGGCCTGGCCCCTCTCCACTTTTTGGCCCAGGCGGACCCGGATCACAAAATGGAAGTGATCGTAGGGGGCCGGACCAAAGCGGAAGTGTTCTGGGCGGACCTGTTCAAGGACAAAACCGCCAAACAGTATGAAACCACCGATGACGGATCCTACGGGGTGAAGGGCACGGTGAACGCGGTGCTGCCCGGGCTTCTGGCCACGGGACAGTATGACTGCGTGTACGTGTGCGGCCCCAGCCCCATGATGAAGGCTGTGGTGGAAGTGGTGGACCAGTACGGGGTGCCCTGCCAGGTATCCCTGGAAAAATACATGGGCTGCGGCCTGGGTGCCTGTCTGTCCTGCTCCTGCGAAGGAAAAGGCGGCAAGCGGATGAAGATCTGCAAGGACGGCCCGGTGTTCTGGAGCCAGGAGGTGGTGGAATGGTGAAGCCTTATGAAGATCCCCGGATGCAGGTGAACCTGGCGGGGGTGATCATGAAGACACCGGTGACCACTGCTTCCGGCACTTTCGGGTTCGGTCTGGAATTTACGGATTTTCTCAACCTGGACCATATCGGCGCCATTACCGTAAAGGGGACCACCCTGAAGCCCCGGCCCGGAAACAAGGGCCAGCGGCTGGTGGAAACCCCGGCGGGAGTGCTGAACTGTGTGGGGCTGGAAAACCCAGGAGTGGAATACTTTTTGAAGGAAACCCTGCCCCATCTCCGGCAGGTAACCAATACCCCGGTGATCGTGAACATCGACGGGGACAGTGCGGAAGACTACGGCACCCTGGCGGAATTGCTGGATGTGGACGGAGTGGACGCCATCGAGCTGAACATTTCCTGTCCCAACGTGGCCCAGGGAGGCCTGGCTTTCGGTACCGACTGCCATGCGGCAGGAGAAGTGGTGCAGGCGGCCAAGTCCCATACCCATAAGCCGGTGATCACCAAGCTGTCTCCCAATGTGACGGACATTACGGAAATTGCCCGGGCGGTGGAAGCCGCCGGCACCGACGCCATTTCCCTCATTAATACATTGGTGGGGATGAAGATCGACATCCAGAAGAAGCGGCCGGTGCTGGGAAACATCGTGGGAGGCCTTTCGGGCCCGGCGGTGCACCCGGTGGCCGTGCGCATGGTGTACCAGGTGGCCCAGGCAGTGAAGGTGCCTCTTATCGGCATGGGGGGTATCAGCTGCTGGCAGGATGCGGTGGAATTCATCCTGGCTGGGGCCACGGCAGTGGCTGTGGGCACCTGCAGCTTTACGGATCCCAGCCTGGCGGAAACCATCAGCCAGGGGATCCAGGATTATCTGGACGCCAGCGGGGCGGCTTCTCTGGAGGAACTCCGGGGACAGGCCCTGCCGGGACGGAACTGAGGAGTGGAACCCATGGATGCAAGAGACAGACTGATCACGGCCCTGGATTTCCCCACCTTTGACCGGGCCAAAGCCCTGGTGGAAGAACTGGGGGATGCAGTGACCTTTTACAAAGTGGGGATGGAACTGTTCTACGGGGCCGGTCCGGACATCATCCGGTACCTGAAGGACAAGGACAAAAAAGTGTTCCTGGATCTGAAGCTCCAGGACATCCCCAATACGGTGGCTCACAGCCTGGCCGTGCTGACCCGGCTGGGAGCGGATATCATGAACGTCCACGCGGTGGGCGGCCCCAAGATGATGGCGGAAGGCATGAAGGCGGTGAAGGAAGCGGCGGCGGAACTGGGCCGGCCTGCACCCAAACTGATTGCCGTCACCGTGCTCACCAGCATGGATGAAGCCCAGTGGAAGCCTCTGAACTATGCCAAACCCATTGGGGAAGAGGTACTGGACCTGGCGGCCCTTACCAAAGAAAGCGGCCTGGACGGGGTGGTGGCTTCGCCCCGGGAAGCGGCCGGGATCCGGGAAAAATGCGGGAAAGATTTCCTCATTGTGACCCCTGGGGTGCGGCCGGCCTGGGCTGCCACCAACGACCAGAGCCGGATTGCCACCCCGGCGGCTGCCATCGGCAACGGGTCCACCCATCTGGTGGTGGGACGGCCCATTACCCAGGCGGAAAACAAACAGGAAGCTGTACGGAAGATCCTGGAAGAAATGGAAGGAGCTTTTTAAATGAACGATACAACGGTACTGCATATGCTGGAAGAAACCAACGCGGTGATGCATGGTCATTTTCTGCTGACCAGCGGCCTCCACAGCCCCACCTATGTGGAAAAATTCAATGTGCTGCAGCAGCCCCGGTACACGGAAGCCCTGTGCAAGGAAATCGCTGCCCGGTTCGTCAACGACAACGTGGAACTGGTGGTGGGCCCCATGACCGGCGGCATCCTGCTGGCCTATGAAGTGGCCAAGAACCTGGGCACCCGGTTCTTCTTTACGGAACGGGTGAATGGGAAGATGACCTTCAAGAGAGGGTTCCACATTGAACCGGGGACCCGGGTACTGATCGTGGAAGACATCGTCACCACCGGCGGCAGTGTACGGGAAGTGCTGGACGTGGTGAAAAGCGAAGGAGGCGTACCGGTGGGCGTAGGCCTCCTGGTGGAC
>NZ_FR902000.1:0-576 GCF_000437815.1 Acidaminococcus sp. CAG:542 | reverse complement strand
TAACAGAAGGGAATAAAAAGATGCTGACCATAGAACTCATACAGTCATTATGTCATCAAGGTAAAATACAATGGACAAATCATGTAATGCAGCGTCTAATCAAACGCAACATATCTCGGGAAGATGTTAAAAATGCCATTGCCTCAGGAAAAGTGATTGAATATTACCCTGACGACTTTCCCTATCCCAGCTGTCTAATTTTAAGTCTTGCCTTGAAAAGTGGGCCTCTGCATATTGTTTGCGGAGTTGGAGATGGTATTCTCTGGATTATCACTGCCTATAGGCCTGATCCGTTGCAATGGGATGATACTTTCTCTCACAGAAAGGAGTAGTCTGAAATGAAATGTTTTTTATGCAAAGGAACCCTTGAAAATAAACTGACAACCTTCATGGTCGATTTGGGAAACTGCATTGTTATTGTCAAGAACGTACCCTCTCAAGTTTGTACACAATGTGGTGAAGTTTCTTATTCTGATGAAGTGGCCGCCCGTCTGGAACAACTTGTCGACCAGGTCAAAAATTCACTGACCGAAATTGCAGTAATCAATTATCCATCTGCTGCGTGAATAGGTTGGA
>NZ_FR901999.1:0-2454 GCF_000437815.1 Acidaminococcus sp. CAG:542 | reverse complement strand
CACGCCCTTCCCGGCCACTTGTTGTTTTCATCCGACTGAAATTGGCGATTTTAACCCGACTCTAACAACGCTTGCATTTTCTCTGTCAATCCTATATGATTATATGAAATAATTTACTGAATTATGCATTAAATAAAATGGTCAATTTTTAGCACGTTGACATTGATATATAAATTCTATATAATGGAGAACAAAGGAGTGCTGAAATCTCTACGGGGATCAGTGCGAATACCTTCTCCATTGTTGGAGAGGGTATTTTTTTATGGGTAAACAAAAAACATTTAAAACAATAGAAGAACAAATTTCATTATTAAAAGCAAGAGGTTTAATCATTTCAGATGAAGCGTATGCTGCAAATTACTTGCTGAGTAACAATTATTACAACATTATAAATGGGTACAGTAAATATTTTATATCCAAAGGAGATACTTATTTACCTGGTGCAAACTTTGATGAAGTCGTCTGTTTATATTCATTTGACCGCGAAATCAAGCAGGCTTTCTTTAACAAAATTCTCAGCGTTGAGGGGCATTTAAAATCCATCTTTGCCTATCATTTTGCCAAAAAATACAGGAATACCCCCTATGCCTACCTGGATACCGCATGCTATGACTCTAGTAAAACACTATCAGTTGTAACAACCATTTACCACCTGTCTGGCATTATAAATCATTATAAAAAACAACCAAACAGCAGTATCGCCCATTATTTAAAAAATTATGGATCTGTTCCTATCTGGGTGCTCATCAACTATATGGATTTTGGCGAACTTCGCCACATGATATCTTCAGTATCTACCCAGCTTCAAAACTCAATAGCCCATGATATGGAAACTTTCATCCAGCAAAACCTTCAGAAATCTGAAATTTTCCCACCTGAAACGATGTTGAGTTTCATCGAAAATATCAATGATGTAAGAAATATCTGTGCCCATAATAACCGTTTGATTGATTTTAAATGCAGAAGGGACTGCAAATACTGGTTTCCTCTTCATTCATCAGCAGGCTTAACCGCAAATGATTATCGTAACACTATTTATTCCGTTTATCTATCCATGCAATGCTTCCTCAACAGTGGAGAGTTTAACGTTTTACACAATTCATTGGATTTTCTAATGCAAACTTTAAACAAAAATTTAAAGACAATCTCTGCCAACACGATTATTCAAACACTAGGTTTTCCAAAAGACTGGTTCACCCCCACAAGCTAATAACCCCGCATCTGCAAACGCCGTCTCACGCAAAAGGATGCCAGATGCCGGGCATCTGCCTTTGAACATAAAAACCGGAGGCTGAGATGGGCTCCCCTCCGGGAAGCCCCTACGCCGTCTCCGTCGAACTGATGATAACAACGATATTCTCCGCCTGGTCAACGTCACTGCAAGGGCGCGGTCCACACGGGCCGCCCGCCTTTGCCGGTTCAACGACAACCCCGTCCAATTGGTCGAACAAACAACATCCGACCCCAACGCCGTAGGGGCGCGCCGCAGGCACACCCTTCCCGGCCTCCTGGTCAGGCAGACCCAATTATCCTTAAAGTGTAGAGATGGTCAGCCCGCTTAGGAAATATCCTGTTTGCCTCCGGCAAAATGTCGCCAGAACCACCCATTTATCCGGTTGCCCTGCCAGTGGAGGCACTGGATCAAAGTCAGCGGACCAGTTCCAGCGAAATATTCCCCTTTCCCAATAATATGTCTTTGGATCGATGGAAAAGCAGCCAACCGTTCTTCCATCTCACACAAGGTATCTCACGCTAAAGGGACCCGGCCCCAAGCCATGGTCACTCCATAGCGGCACACATGTCCCCGTACGCACAGGGTACGCCCAATTACTTCTCGGCTGTCTCTTCTGGCTCTTCCAGCCGTTTGTAAAACTTCTCATAACTTTTCCTTGCTTCTTTTGTGGCCTTGTCAGTGAGCTTGTATTTGCCCTCATACACATCATAGGTATACCACTCTGGATTTTCCAGAAACAGCGGCCGATTGTCAAAAATCATTACTTTATCATTCCTTTCTGCTTTAGCCATTTGGTCATGGCCTTGCCCAGATCAGATTCATCCCCGCATGCGCGGGGCCACCCAGTAAAGAAATAATATCCAAATACAAAAAAACGGAGGCCGGGAAGGGCTCCCCTCCGGGAAGCCCCTACACCGTCTCCGTCGAACTGATGACAACAATGCTATTCTCCGCCATGTGTATATCATACACCTCAAAATCCCCAAAATTTGCGGTCAGAAAATAGGTTAACCTCAAAAATCGTGATTTTCGAGGTTTGGCATTTCTTCTCATGTTTATATTATAAAGGTATCGCCCATAAATAACAATACAGATGCAGGCCGCCCGCATCTGCAAACGCCGTCTCGCGCCAAAGGATACCAGATGCCGGGCATCTGCTTTTGAACATAAAAAACCGGAGGCCGGGATGGGCTCCCCTCCGGGAAGCCCCTACACCGTCT
>NZ_FR901998.1:0-2608 GCF_000437815.1 Acidaminococcus sp. CAG:542 | reverse complement strand
CTTTTGCTTACCCCAGAATCAGATACAAAATATACACATTGATCATAGCGGCAATACCGGTTACCAGGGTTCCCATGGTCTGGGCCCGGTAGCCGTCCTGGACCTCCATGTCCCCGAAGTTGGTGACCACCCAGAAATAGGAGTCATTGGCATGGGACACGGTCATGGCACCGGCGCCGATGGCGATAACCGTCATGGCGGCCATCATGGGTGTACCCAGTCCCAGGGTCCCCATCAAGGGCGCCATGATCCCGGCGGTGGTGGTAATGGCCACAGTGGAAGAGCCCTGGGCCGTCTTCAGGATGGCGGACAGCAGGAAGGGGAAGAAAATCCCCAGGTTGGCCAGAGTGTTGGAATTGGCTTTGATGAAGGCCACCATGCTGGTGGAGGCAATGACCTTGCCCAACACCCCGCCGGCGGCGGTGATGAACAGGATGGGTCCCACCACTTTCAGGGTATCATTGGTAATATCGTAGAAAGCCTTCATTTTGTCCGGAATGGTGCTCTGCATCAGCACCAGGATCCCCAGGAGCACACCCACGCTGATGGCGATGATGGGAGTCCCCAGGAAGGTGATTACGTCCGTTTTGGTGCCGGCCATGGCCATGGCACTGGACAGTCCCATGAGGATGATGGGGACCACAATGGGAGCAAAGCTCATGAACGCACTGGGCAGCTGGCCATAGCTTTTAATCAGGTCTTCATAGGTCTGCTGGGTTTCAGCCGGGTCGGCACTTTCCGCCCGTTCTTCCTTGGATTTCACTTTGGTGCCGATGTAGTTGGCATAGAAGTACGCGGCGATCATGGGCAGGATGGAGGACGCGGTGCCCAGCCCGATAATCAGGATCAGGTTGGGTTCCAGGCCCATCCCTTCATAAATGGTGTTGGCGGCTGCAATGGGCCCCGGTGTGGGCGGAATGAAGCAGTGGGAAATATACAGCCCCATGGACATGGCCACGGCGGTGGCTACGGCAGAGCAGTGGGTCCGGCGGACCAGCGCCTTCCGGATGGGGTTCAGGATGACGAACCCGCTGTCACAGAACACGGGAATGGATACGATCCACCCCATGATCAGTACGGCCAGACTGGTATTGTTCTTCCCTACCAGACGGACCACACAGTCGGCCATTTTCAGGGCCGCCCCTGTTTTTTCCAGAATGGTGCCGATCAGGGCCCCCATAATGATCACAATGCCGATGCTGGTAAAGGTACCGGCGAATCCGGCACTGACCACATCAGCAATCCCCAGCACTTTCCCATGCTTCACCAGAGGAATCCCGCCGATCAGGCCGAAGATCACGGAAACTCCCAGGATTGCCAGGAAAGGATGGATGCGGAATTTGGAAATGGCTATGATCATAACGATAATGGCAATGACAAAAGCAAAAATCAACGGTAAGCCTGTCAATTTCCTCACATCCCCTCAAAGTATTTTGAATATTTCGGCCTCTCGCCTTATAGTATACGCTGTTCGCTAAAAATGTAAACGGTATTTTTTCTAATGGCCACTCTCTTTTCTTCTTTTATCTGTTCCCTTTTCTGCCCAGAAAGGGTATGATAAAAGAAAAAGCCCAGGGAGGATGTGCCATGACCAAAGGGATCAACCAGAAACTGAAAATGCTCTATCTGGAGGAAATCTTCGAAAAGGAAACTGACGACGACCACAGTCTCACCCTCCAGGAAATCACGGAAAAGCTCCATGAAAAAGGCGTCAACGCAGACCGGAAAACCCTGTATACGGATTTTGAAGAACTGCGGAATTACGGCCTGGACATCATCTGTTCCAACGACGGACGGAACTGCGCCTATCATCTGGGGAACCGGCGGTTCCAGATCCCCGAGCTGAAGCTGCTGGTGGATTCCGTCCAGGCGGCCCGGTTCCTGTCCGACGAAAAGTCCCACAAGCTCATCGGCAAGCTGGAAGGGCTGGCCAGCCGGGAACAGGGGAAAAGTCTCCAGTGCCAAGTGGTGATCGCCGGACGGGTCAAGACCCCCAACGAGACTGTTTACCTGACTGTGGACCGGCTCAACCAGGCCATCAATGCCAATGTCCAGGTCCGGTTCCACTACAACCGGTGGAATGCCAAAAAGCAGCTGGTGCCCCGGAACAACGGGAACTGGTTCCAGGTCAGCCCCTGGCTGCTGATCCTGTCGGAAGAAAACTACTACCTGGCCGCCTACTATGCGGAAACCGGGGAAATCCGCCACTACCGGGTGGACAAGATCACGGACCTGGAACTGCTGGAAGGCCAGCCCCGGGAAGGACAGGAAGCCTATGACCAGCTGGATATCCCCAAATACACCGATGTGCATTTCGGCATGTTCAACGGAGAACAAACGGAAGTGGAGCTGAAGATTCACAATGAGAAAGTGGGGATCTTCATCGACCGGTTCGGTCAGAACATCATGCTGGTCCCGGATGGACCAGATCAGGTACGGCTTACGGTAAAGGTGGACGTAAGTGCCCAGTTCCTGGGGTGGATCATGGCCCTGGGCCCGGGGGTGGAAATCACCCGGCCGGAATGGGTCAGGGAAAAGATGGCCCAGGAAGCGGAGCGGATTTTGGGAGTGTATAAGTAGAGGGGGGGCGCCAGGCGCCCCCTCTTTG
>NZ_FR901997.1:0-2789 GCF_000437815.1 Acidaminococcus sp. CAG:542 | reverse complement strand
TTGACAATTGACCATTGACCGCTGACAAAAAAAGGGGCCTGCGCCCCTTTTTTTATTTCGTCGCCTTATCCGCTGCCGCTTTCACCAGGGCCTGGAAAAATTTCAGGGACACTTTGGTGTCGCAGTAGTCTTTGGCGTCTTTTTTGTTGATCAGCACCTGTTTCAGGTCGTTTTCCGGATGGAACTGGAGAGCCACCGTAAAGGTGTTCTTGGGATATTCCACCCCTTCGATGATGGAAATGCCATTGTAGGTAGTTTCTGCCGTCTGGACCAGATCCGTTCCGGTGATGCTGCCGATAGCCTGATGGTGCCAGGAAGAAACGTTCTTCAGTTCGTCAGCTCCCACGATTTCCCGGAGATGGGAATGGGCCGGCAGGATGTGCACATCATGACGGGCATAATCCCGGTTGGGGGTTCCCGGAGGCATCCGGTGGAAGTCGTCATGATAGGTCTTCCCCTGTTCCTTGTAGTAATCCGTCAGATCCTGGATCATTTTGGCTCCGGAGACAACCCCCAGCATCTGTTCGCTGCGGCATACATCCAAAGTAGGGATGTTGTTGGCCAGGCAGTAGGCCTGGAGGGTATAGTCGGAAATATCCCGGGTGGCGTTGATCCCTTCCCCGTGGTTCTTTTCCTTTTCCGCATCTTTGTACAGGGACGGGCTGATGTCCTCTCCGCCGGTACCGAAGACCCCGTCCACACCCTGCATCACCGTGGCGATGTTGGTTTTGGCAAAGTCTTTGGCTTTGATCTTGTTGGCGTATTTCTGCTTCAGCATGCCGGATTTTTCCAGGGCAGATTTGTCCACGGCACCGTCGCTGTCATATTTCACATCCGTGCTTTTGATCTGGCCCAGTTCCACCGGAACCCCGCCGGCCAGTTCGATGATCTTTTTGAAGGCCGCATAATCCTGTTTGTTGCTCTTCCAGGAAATCCCGATCACCGGTTTCCCTCCCACCATGGCATGGACATCATAGGCCATCCCCAGGGAGAAACTCAGGGATAGGGCAGTTACCGCAAGGACTTTTTCCAGTTTCTTCAGCTTCATGGACATGCACTTCCTTTTTTAGAATGGTTCCGGATTCATAATGAACAGAACAAGGTCAGTGTAGCTGATTATTCACAAAAAGTCAAAAAATATGTGAATGGTTCGTAAAGAAATGTTAAACTTGTTAGGAATGATACAGGAAAATAAGTATAAGCGTCTGCTTATACTGAACTATTTTTATAAGTAAAGATGTGCAGTTCGGAAATTAAAGCTGCTGCAGGGCTGCTGTCCCCCTTGCATTCCTTTCCTCTACCCGGTACAATACGGTCAAAAGAGACAAAAAGGAGCGAGACACCATGATCCTGTTTTATGGAAGTGAAATCTGTATCGACTGCCGGAATACCCTGGCCATCCTGAAGGCCCGGAATCTGGAGGACAAGTTCCGGTTCATCGACATGACGGCGAATACTGACAATATGAAAGACTTCCTTACCCTCCGGGACCGGGAAGCTGCCTTTGCCCCGGCCCGGGAAGGGGCAAACGGCCGTTCCTTCATTGGCATCCCCGCCTTTGTAAACGAAGAGGGAAAAGTCACCCTGGACCTGGACCAGGCCCTGGCCTGGCTGGGCCAGCCGGCGGTGAAGGAAGCGGAGATTGTGGAGAGGTAAGCCGGATAAAAATCCTGCTGGCAGGCTGAAAAGGAATTATCGTTGACTTGAAGGAGGTTGTATCATGCTGACTCTTGAATCCATCTTTCAGGCACAGAACCGGCTCCGGCCCTATGTGCTGCACACGCCGCTGCTCCGTCTTCCGTCTCTGGATGCTCTGTTGGGCTGTCAGGTCTATGTGAAGGCAGAATGCATGCAGCTGACCCATTCTTTCAAGATCCGGGGGGCTCTGAACCGGATCCTGCAGCTGACTCCGGAAGAACGGGCAAAAGGTGTGGTCACGGCTTCCAGCGGCAATCATGGCAGGGGCGTGGCCTATGGGGCAAAAATGCTGGGAATCCAGGCTACGGTGGTCATCCCGGAACATGCGCCGGCCATCAAGATCCAGGCCGTCCGTGACCTGGGGGCCAATGTGATCCTGTGTGAAAAGTCCCAGCGTTTTGCCATTGCGGAAAGGATGCGGGACGAACAGGGACTTTGCTATGTGCCACCGTTCAATGATTATGATGTCATGGCCGGTCAAGGGACCATTGCACTGGAAATCTTCGAAGATCTGCCGGATCCGGATGGAGTGGTTGTTCCTCTGGGCGGGGGCGGTCTTACCAGCGGGATTGCCACGGCTGTCAAAGGCATCCGTCCGGAAACCCGGGTCGTTGCCTGCGAACCGGACCGGATCCCCCGTTTCACCGTAAGCCTGAAAGAAGGGCGGCCCATAGAAGTTCCTCAGGCGGATACCATTGCCGACGGAGTGGCTACCCTGTGCCCGGGAGACAAAACCTTCCCCCTTGTCCGGGATAAAGTGGACCAGGTCATCGACGTGCCGGAAGATGCTCTGCTCCCAGCCATGAAGCTGCTCCTTACAGAAGGCAAGGTCCTGGCCGAACCCTCCTCCACCATTGGTCTGGCGGCCATCCAGAGCGGGAAACTGGCCTTCAAACCGGAAGACAAAGTGGTGTTTATCCTTTCCGGAGGAAATGTGGATTTTTCCCTGGTACAGGGATTGTAAATTCGATGCTGTTGGAAATCAATTTTTGCAAATTGATCTTGAAATGGAAAAAAACGGAGGCAGATGGGGAACAGCTGGTTTCCTTTGGCAACAGCACTGAACTGGTGATAAGGACGGTCCCAAAGTC
>NZ_FR901996.1:0-6520 GCF_000437815.1 Acidaminococcus sp. CAG:542 | reverse complement strand
TTTCTGTCTGTACGGAGGCACCCAGAGGGCCCGGGGACGGGGGGAAAAAATGACCGTCCTGCCCCCGGTGCCCCGGCTGGATCTGGTCCTGGCCAAACCCCGGAACCTGGGGGTATCCACCGCCTGGGTCTACGGGGAAATGGACCGGACCCCCGGCCGGGTGCCCCTGGATATCCGGGGACTGGAAAATGCCATCCGCCAGGGGAACCGGCAGGGGATCCTGGATAGGATGGGCAACGACCTGGAACGGGTGACGGTGAACCGGTATCCGGTGCTCCAGGAGCTGAAACAGGAACTGACGGCCCTGGGGGCGGAAAAGGCCCTGATGAGCGGCAGCGGCCCTACGGTGTTCGGGATCTTCCCGGACCGGCAGGCGGCGGCCCGGGCGGCAGAATACCTGGCAGGGAGACAGCAGGATATACAACTTGAAGTGGCACATACGGTTGAGGAGGCATAGTTTATTATGGTGCGGCAATTGAAACAGATTCCTTTGGACAATTACAGACCCCTGCGGGATGTGGTGGTGGACAACATCCGCCAGGCCATCATCAGCGGACAGTTCCCGGCAGGGATGCGGCTGATGGAACTTCAGCTGGCGGAAGAGATGGGGGTCAGCCGGACCCCGGTACGGGAAGCCATCCGGAAAATGGAACTGGAGGGCCTGGTGGTGATGATCCCCCGGCGGGGCGCCTATGTGGCGGACATTTCCATCAAGGACATCAACGAAGTGTACGAGATTCGTACGGCCCTGGACGTTCTGGCAGCGGGACTGGCGGCGGAACGGATCGGGGATGACGAGATCAAGGAGATGAAGACCCTGCTGGATGCGGACAAGCCTCTGGTGGCGGCCAAAGATTATCCCCGGATCATCGAAAACGATACGGCGTTCCATGATGTGATCTACAAGGCCAGCCGGAACCGCCGGTGCATGAACATCATCAGCAACCTGCGGGAACAGATCACCGCCATCCGGGGCCGGTCCATGCCTTACCCCGGCCGTCTGGACGATATGATCAAGGAACACCAGGCCATTTATGACGCCATTGCCCAGCGCAGTGTGGACAAGGCCCAGAAGGCGGTGCGGACCCATATGGAAAACGCGGAACGGACCCTGCTGAAGGTCATCGAAGCCAAGGAAAAGGAACACGCTGACCAGAAGGCAGGGAACAAGAAGGAGGGGAATGCATAATGGCACGGATCAAACGACTGGAACGTATTGTGGCACTGACCAAAGAACTGAACGATCATCCTTTTCAGCTGTTTCCTTTCAGCTATTTCTGTGAAAAATTCGCCGTGGCCAAAAGCACCCTCAGCGAAGATGTCCAGACTGTCCGGAACGGGCTGTCCACCTACGATCTGGGAATCATCGAAACCGTGGCGGGAGCCAGCGGGGGGGTCCGGTTCATTCCCTATCATTCTCCTGAAGCAGACAACGAATTCCTCTGGACCCTGGCCAAACGGCTCAACGACCCTGCCCGGCTGCTTCCAGGGGGAATGATCTACATGAACGACCTGCTGTTCGATCCCCAGATTTCCTTCCGGCTGGGGGAAATCATCATGCAGCGGACCCTGGAACTCCAGCCGGACTACATTATGACCGTGGAAGCCAAGGGGATTTCCCTGGCCCTGGCCACTGCCCGTGCCTTCAACATCCCTATGGTGATGGCCCGGAAGGAAGCCCGGATCACTGAAGGCCCGGCGGTTTCCATCAGCTATGTGAGCGGCTCCAGCAAGAAGATCCAGACCATGAGCCTGCCCCGGAAGGCCCTGGCCCCCAAGAGCCGGGTACTGGTGGTGGACGACTTCATGCGGGCGGGGGGCACCGCCCGGGGCATGCAGGAACTGGCGGAAGAAGTGGGGGCCGAAGTGGTGGGCACCTACCTGTTCATTGCCAGCCGGGAGCCGGAAAAGAAGATCGTCAGCGAATATGCGTCCCTGATGACCCTGAAAGGGGTGGATGACGAGACGAAAGCCATCGACATCGTCCCGGAAATGCTGTAACAGATCCATCATATTTTGCCGTACCCAATACCCAAAAAAGGAGAGATTCCCATGACAGACACAACCATCACCCTGGAAACCATCCGGGCTGCCCAGGAGCGGCTGGAAAAGCTGGTCCACAAAACCCCGCTGGAACACAACCATACCTTCAGCACCATTAGTGAGCGGGACGTGTTCCTGAAGCTGGAAAACCTCCAGCGCACCGGGTCCTTCAAGGTCCGGGGGGCTTCCAACTGCATCATGACCCTCAGCGAGGAACAGAAGGCCAAGGGGATCATCGCCGCTTCTGCCGGGAACCATGCCCAGGGGGTGGCCCTGGGGAGCCGGATGGCCCACTGCAAATCCACGGTGGTGATGCCGGAAGGGGCGCCTCTGGCCAAGGCGGAAGCCACCAAAGGCTACGGGGCGGACGTGGTGCTTTACGGAAAGACTTTCGACGAATCCCTGGCCAAGGCCCAGGAGATCCAGAAGGAAACCGGCGCCTATTTTGTCCATCCCTATGACGACCCGGCGGTGATCGCCGGCCAGGGGACCATCGGCCTGGAGATCCTGGAACAGAATCCCTACATCGAAAGCATCGTGGTGCCGGTAGGGGGCGGGGGCCTTCTGGCCGGGATCGCCGCGGCAGTGAAGCAGGTGAACCCCAAGGTGAAGGTGTATGGGGTCCAGACGGAACAGGCTCCGGCCATGTACCTGTGCAAAAAGGAAAACAAATGGGTGACCCACGGGGTGGGCAAGACCATCGCCGACGGGATCGCCGTAGGGATCCCCGGGAAGCTCACCTGGGACCTGATCAACAAATATGTGGACGACATGCTGCTGGTGAACGAAGAGGACATCTGTGCCGCCATGCTGCTGATGCTGGAGAGGGGCAAGATGGTGGTGGAAGGAGCCGGGGCAGCGCCTCTGGCAGCCCTGCTGCACCGCATCGTCCCGGGCAGCGACCGGGCGGCAGCGGTGATCAGCGGCGGGAACATCGACGTGAACACCATTTCCCAGATCATCGAACGGGGGCTGGTGCGCACCGGCCGGCGGGTCCGGATGGTCACCTGGATGGTGGACCGGCCGGGGGAACTGCTGAAGTTCGTCAGCTATCTGGAAGAAATGAAAATCAACATCCTCTACATCAACCACGACCGGGCAGACCGGTCCGTGCCCCTGGGTGTGACCCGGGTGGAACTGGATGTGGAGACCCGGAACGCGCAGCATTCCAAAGAAGTGGCGGATACCCTGCGCAAGGCGGGCTACAAAATTGAACTGCGGTAATTTTTAGGAGGCAAGGAAGAATGGCAGATTTGGCGGCAATTATCCTGGCGGCAGGGAAGGGGACCCGGATGAAATCCAAGCTCCCCAAGGTCCTGCACAAACTGAGCGGCAAGCCCATGCTGGAACATGTGCTGGACGCAGCGGACGAAGCAGGGGCGGACGACAAGATCGTGATCGTGGGCTTCGGTTCCGAACAGGTGACGGAATTTCTGGGGACCCGGGCCCGGGTGGCAGTCCAGGAAGAACAGCTGGGCACAGGCCATGCGGTGCTCCAGGCCCGGGACCTGCTGGGAGATGCAAAAGGGACGGCGCTGATCCTCTGCGGGGATACGCCACTCCTGGAAGGGGAGGAACTGAAGAAGTTCTATGAAACCCATCTGAAAAACGGCGCCGGGGTCAGCGTGCTTACGGCGGAAGCTCCGGATCCTTTCGGCTACGGACGGATCCTCCGGGACGATGCCGGCCAGGTTACCGGGATCGTGGAAGAAAAGGACGCCACCCCGGAACAGCGGAAAATCCGGGAAATCAATACCGGGATCTACTGTGTGGAACTGCCCCTGCTGTTCGACCTGCTGGTGAACCTGAAGAACGACAATGCCCAGGGGGAATACTACCTGACGGACATCCTGGCGGAATGCCTGAAACGGGGCCGCTCGGTGGCCGGGATCAAAACCGGGGATTTCGACATGGTTATGGGGATCAACTCCCGGCGGCAGCTGGCGGTGGCCCAGAAGGTGATGAATGAACGGATCCTGGGGAAACTGATGGACAGCGGGGTCACGGTGATGGATCCTGCCAGCACCTTTGTGGAAAAATCCGTGAAGGTGGGCCGGGATACGGTGCTCTATCCCTTCACCTGGCTGGAAGGGGAAACGGAGATCGGGGAAGACTGCGAAGTGGGACCCCAGGTCCGGTTCACCAATGTGAAAGTGGGGAATGGCACCCATATCCAGTTCGCCTACGCCCATGACTGCCAGGTGGGCAATGGGGTCCATATGGGGCCCTACGACCATCTGCGGCCCAACACGGTGATCGGGGACAAGGTGAAGATGGGGAACTTCGTGGAAGTGAAGAACTCCAATGTGGGAGTGGGCACCAAGCTGCCCCATCTCCAGTATATCGGGGACAGCGACATCGGCAGCGGGGTGAACATGGGCTGCGGCACCATTACCGTGAACTACGACGGGAAGGTGAAGCACCGGACGGTGATCGAGGACGACGCCTTTGTAGGCTGCAACAGCAACCTGGTGGCCCCGGTGACCATCGGCAAAGGCAGCTACATCGCCGCCGGCTCCACCATTACCAAGGATGTGCCGGAAAACGCCCTGGGGGTAGCCCGGGGGAAACAGGTGAACATCCCCGGCTGGGCGGAGAAGTACCGGAATAAGAAATAAAAAAGGGGCCTTGGGCCCCTTTTTTGGCCGCGGCCAAAAATGAGAGGCTGTTGCCTCTCATTTTTTTCCCTTGCCACAAACCTCAATGAGTTGTATACTTTTTAATAGAATTACATTATAAAGCAGTGGGGGTATTGATTGTATGTTGGGTGATAAAACAGGCGAAGACATGGCGATTTTCTCCGGGAACGCCAACCCTGATCTGGCACGTGAAATCGCTGCCTATCTGGGAACTACGGTTGGGGACGCGGTGATCAACCGGTTCAACAACGGAGAAGTCCAGGTCATGATCAATGAAAGTGTCCGGGGCAAGGATGTATTTGTGATCCAGCCCACCTGCGGACCGGCTGTCAACGACAACGTGATGGAACTGCTGATCATGTGCGACGCCTTCAAGAGAGCCAGCGCACGGCACATTACCGCAGTGGTTCCCTTCTACGGCTATGCCCGTCAGGACAGAAAGGCCCGGGGCCGGGAACCCATCACTGCCAAACTGATGGCGGACCTGATGACCGTTTCCGGGATCACCCGTCTGGTGACGGTGGATCTCCATGCAGCCCAGATCCAGGGCTTCTTTGACATTCCTGTGGACCATATGCCCGGGGGCCCGATCCTGGCAGACTATGTGAAGGAAAAAGGCTTTGCACCGGAAGACATGGTGGTGATTTCTCCGGACCTGGGCGGGGTAAGCCGTGCCCGGAACATTGCCAACCGTCTGGAATGCGGCCTGGCCATCATCGACAAGAGACGGCCGGAACCTGGTGTGGCGGAAGTCATGAACCTGATCGGCAATGTGGAAGGCAAGATCTGCATCATGGTGGATGACATTGTGGATACCGCCGGCTCCCTGTGCGAAGGGGCCAAGGCTCTGAAGAAATTCGGCGCCAAGGACATCTACGCCTGCGTAACCCATCCCATCCTGACGGATCCGGCACTGAGTCGTATTGCCCAGTCCGAAATCAAGGAACTGATCGTGACCAACACGATTCCTCTGCCGCCCAACAAAAAGCATCCGAAGATTACCCAGCTTTCTGTGGCTCCGATCCTGGCAGAGACCATCCTGCGGATTTACAACCAGCTGTCCATCAGCCAGCTGTTTGAAATTTAAAGGGTAAAAGGGTGCTGCGGTGCAGCACCCTTTTTGCGTTTATAGGAGAATCTTATGAAACTAGTTGTTGCCCTGGGGAACATCGGGCGGGAATATGCCGGGACCCGGCACAATATCGGGTTCATGACCGCGGACATCCTGGCCAGTAGGTGGGGGGACACGGACGCCTGGCGGAAGGCGGACAATGCCGCTTACCTGGAAAAACGGATGCCGGAAAAATGCTGGGTGATCAAACCCACCACCTACATGAACAACAGCGGGGCGGCAGTGGCGGATTTTGCCAACTTTTACCACATCCCCCCGGAAGACGTGCTGGTGATCCAGGACGACATGGACCTGCCGGTGGGGACCCTGCGGATCCGCCGGAAAGGGTCTTCCGGAGGCCACAACGGCCTGAAATCCATTGAACGGGCCCTGGGGAGCCAGGCCTATCCCCGGATCAAGGTGGGCATCGGCCACCCGGTCCACCAGGAACAGGCGGTGATCAGCCACGTGCTCCATCCCTTCCAGGGAGAGGACAAGGAAAAGATCCAGGACGCCCTGGAACAGGCCGCCGATGCGGTGGAAGCCTGGATGCAGGGAGCCGACGTGGGAGAACTGATGCAGCGGTTCAACAAAAAAGCACCCAAAAAGGCCGCCCATGAAGAAACAAAGGAGAATGCCCAATGATGAAAGTCCGTAAAGCCGTGATCCCGGCTGCCGGGTTCGGTACCCGGTTCCTGCCGGAAACCAAAGCCATGCCCAAGGAAAT
>NZ_FR901995.1:0-1423 GCF_000437815.1 Acidaminococcus sp. CAG:542 | reverse complement strand
CCGGCCGCCCAGAGGGCTATACGTTCAACGGCAAATGCCCGGCATTTGCCATCCACAACGACGAACGACTCACGATGCACCAAAAGGCCTCCGGATTTTCCGGCGGCCTTTTCCGATCCATTCTATGTTATAATATCTTCCAAATAAACTGAGTGTTTTCAAGGAGGGGTTTGCCATGCTGGAAATTGGAACGGCGGCACCGGATTTTACGCTTCCGGATCAAAATGGGGACATGCATTCTTTGTCCGACTATCGGGGACAGAAAGTGATCCTGTATTTTTATCCACGGGATAATACCCCCGGCTGCACCAAACAGGCCTGTGCCTTTGGAGAACTGTATCCTCAGTTCCGGGAGAAGGGGGCTGTGGTACTGGGGGTCAGCAAGGATTCGGTGGCTTCCCACAAAAAATTCCAGGATAAATACGGTCTGCCTTTTACCCTGCTTTCTGATACGGAAAAAAACGTGCTCCAGGCCTATGACGTCTGGAAGGAAAAGAAGCTGTACGGAAAGGTATCCATGGGCGTGGTGCGCAGCACCTATCTGATCGATGAACAGGGAATCATCGTTAAAGCTATGGGAAAAGTGAAACCGGCAGAAAATCCCGCCCAGATGCTGGAGGCGCTGGAATGAGGATCATCATTTCCCCGGCCAAGAAAATGCAGGTGGATCTGGAATCGGGGTGCTCCTGCACCCCGCCTTCTTTTTTGAAGGAAACCCGAAAACTGCTGACCTGGCTCCGGGGCCTGTCTTTTGAGGCGCTTCAGAAACTGTGGGCCTGCAGTCCGGCCCTGGCAGAAGAAAATTATGCACGGCTCCGTCAGATGGATTTGGACCGGGAGGTTACGCCGGCGATCCTGGCTTATGAAGGGATCCAGTACCAGTACATGGCCCCTGCTGTGTTCGAAGACGGACAGATGGACTGGGTGGGGGAACGGGTCCGGATCCTTTCAGGATTTTATGGAGTGCTGCGGCCCTTTGACGGGGTGGTCCCCTACCGGTTGGAAATGCAGGCCAAGGGGGCACCGGAAGGGTCCCGGAACCTGTATGAGTTCTGGGGAGACCGGCTGTACCGGGCCTGCCGGGATGAGGACGGGGTAATCATCAATCTGGCATCCAAAGAATACAGCCGGGCAGTCGAAGCTTATTTGCAGCCGGGAGACCGGCTCATCCAGGTAATCTTTGGAGAATGGGCAGGAGACAAGGTGGTCCAGAAAGGGGTCTATGTGAAAATGGCCCGGGGAGAAATGGTCCGGTATCTGGCAGGCAAAGGAGCGGCAAAGCCGGAAGACATGAAAGGGTTCTGCTGGAGCGGCTATGTCTGGAGCCCGGAACTGTCCCGGGATGACCGGTATGTGTTTATTCGGGATGACAGGGCGGAGTGAAAGAGAAGTCAGAAACGGCCTGCTGCTTTTCCGTCTCACG